>OY970269.1:3565000-3687845 GCA_963715715.1 uncultured Alphaproteobacteria bacterium
CCCTTCGTTCTCGAAGCGCAGAAGCGAGGCGCGAAGATCGTCGTCATCAATTCCTACCGCTCGCGCACGGCCAAAGCGGCGGACTGGCATATCGCGCCAAGGCCGGGGACCGATGGCGCGCTGGCGATGGGCTTCATCAACGCCATCATCGCGCAGGGCCTCGTCGACCAGGATTACGTCGATAAACATACCCATGGGTACGAGGAGCTGAAGGCGCGCGCGGCGCTCTTCACGCCGGACTATGTCGCAGCGATCACCGGCGTCGGGGCCGCCGCAGTTTCAACCTTCGCAAGGGAATTCGCGACCATTCAGCCGTCCGTCATCCGCATCGGCGTCGCGCTCGAGCGGAGCGCCGGCGGCGCGCAGGCGATCCGCGCGGTCTGCGCTCTGCCCGCCCTCGTCGGCTCTTGGCGCCATGTCGGCGGCGGCCTGCTGCAAATGCCGCTGTGGGAATTCCCGGTAGATTGGGTCAAGGCCTCGCGTCCAGACTGGATCAGGCCGGGCGCCCGCGTCGTCAACAATCTTCGGCTCGGCCGCGCGCTGACCGGCGAAATGAAGCTCGATCCGCCGATCAAGAGCCTTTTCGTTTATTGCACAAATCCGGTGAGCCAGGCGCCCGAAACCAACAAGATCGTCGAAGGTTTGAGGCGCAAGGATCTGTTCACCGTCGTGTCGGAGCATTTCCTGACCGACACCGCGAAATACGCCGACATCATTCTGCCCGCGACAATGGCTGGCGAACACGAGGACATGATGTGGTCGTGGGGCCATTTCTATTTCACCTACAATGAGAAAGCCATCGAGCCGCGCGGCGAATGCAAGCCGTCGTCTGAAATGTGGCGGCTGCTGGCGAAGGAAATGGGATTCGAGGATCCCGTCTTCCGCATGACGGACAGCGAACTCTGCGCCGAATACATCGATTGGGAGGCGCCGCAGATGGCTGGGGTCGATATGGCGCATTTCAAGGCGCATGGCTTCTACAGGATCGATGTTGGCGCGCCCGATTCGCGCGCGCCGCATGCCGAGGGCAAGTTTCCGACGCCGTCGGGCAAGGTCGAATTCCTGCTACGTGACGCGAAAAACTTCGTCGCGCCGCCATTCCGCATGATGTATGAGGGCGAGCAATCCGGCGAGCCGGTCGATCCGCTGCCGGGCTATGTCCCCCCGCGCGAGGCGCCGCAGACCAACCCCGCGCGCGCAAAGCTCTACGCACTGAACATCATCTCGCCGAAGAGCCACGGTTTCCTCAACTCGTGCTACGCCAACGAGCCGCACAAGATCAAAGGCCAGGGCCAGCAGTTTGTCATCATCAGCCCCGTCGACGCGCAACAACGCAACATCCGCGATGGCGATCCGGTGCGCGTCTATAATGATCGCGGCGACTTCGAGGGCGTCGCGCGGGTCAGCGACGACGCGCCGGCCGGCGTCGTCGTAGCGACGCTCGGCTACTGGCGCTCGCTCAACCGCTCCGACGGCTCGGTTAACTGCATCTCTTCGGACGTCTGGGGCGGCCTTGGCCGCTCGCCGACCTTTTCGGACAATCTGATTGAAGTGACTCGGGTCAATTAGATCATGTTCTGATAGTTTAGAGCGGGATGCGCCGCAGCCTTCACACCTCGCATAATCCGGTGGCCTGCACCGGCAAATCGAGATGCTTCATCTCGTATCCCGCGACGCGCAAAATTGCGCGCGCGGGAACTCATCGATACAGCAAGACGCGTATAGCGGTTGAGGATCGGCGGCTTCAGCCAATCGAAAGAGTTGCGTGACAAGGGTCCGTCCCAGCGGGCGAATGCCTCCTGGCGCGCTGAGCAGCGCGTGGCGGCCGCGGTTGACGAGCACGTCAGGAAATGCGCGGCGGCGATCCTTGCCTCCCAGTTTGGGCGGCCTGGAATCCAGTCGTTCGCCGCGCTTGTCTCGTTCTCGCGCGTCTCAAAGCTGGTCTCCGTGCGCTCGATGACGCAGCGCTCGCCCGAAGCGCAGCCAACCAGCGTGTAAATCACCGGTCGCGCGACAGGCGTGTTCTCCAGCGCGCTTTTCGCGGCGGCATAGGTATCGCAGGTCTCGAACGCAAGGCGCAGTAGCTGGTCCGGCGGCATGTGGCGGATATTGATCCATGTATGAAGCGCATTTGTCGCCATATCGTAAGGGCGCAGCCACGCATGCCGGGTCCGGCGCCACATCGGCGCCTGGTTGATGCAGGCGCCGAATCGATGCGGCGCCATCGCGGTCAGCACGCCGGCGTAGCCGGGCCAGGTGACGCTGAAGTAATCGCCTGCGCCGGCCTTTATGCTGACGACCTCCGCGTGGCGGCCGAGGCCGGCTAGGGGCCAGTCGAGCGTGCGTGCGAGCCAGGGCGCGCCATCCTCTTCGCGGGCGAGCGCGGTGCAGCCCCATTGATAGGAGCCATTCAAGAGCCAGACGCCGGGCCGGCCGATCACCGCCGCGATTTGCGCGATCTCGGACACGAAGGGCGAAGCGGATCTCGCGAGCCACCGGCGCGCCGCTTCGTCGAGGACCGGCGCGAAAAGCCGGGCCGGTCCCGGCCAGCCTCCAAGGCAGTCGTCGACCAGCGCCCTGGCGCGGGCGCGGCCCTCCGCTGCGTGGCGAAGCGGGCCGCCGTCGCCAACGTCAATGACCGGAATGGCCGGCAAGTCAGCGCCCACGAAAGCCGCCTTTGTTCATCGCTCTTGCATCCCTAAACACTGTTCGGGATTTTTCAACTGCGGCGGAGATCAAAGAGACGGGTTTCGCCTCGCCGCTATTGCATCAGCGCGATAAGCCCTTTGAGCAGAATGGTCGGCGTCGGCGGGCAGCCCGGGATGTAGAGGTCGACCGGAATGACCAAGGAAACGCCGCCAACGCAGGCGTAGCTGCCTGAAAACACGCCGCCGTCAAGCGCGCAAACGCCAGCGGCGACAACCCATTTTGGTGCCGGCGTCGCCTCGTAGGTGCGCAGCAGCGCCTCGCGCATGTTTTTCGTGACGGGTCCCGTAACGAGGAGAACGTCGGCGTGACGGGGCGAGGCCACGAAACGGAGGCCAAAGCGCTCAAGATCGTAGAAGGCGTTGCCAAGCGCATTTATCTCAAGCTCGCAGCCGTTGCATGAACCCGAGTCGATCTCACGGATGGAAAGGCTGCGTCCTAATCTCTCGCGCGCGGCGCGATCGACCTGCGCCGCCAAAGCCGCAAGCTCGGCGTCCGCGACGTCGGGCGCGGGTTCCGTCAAGGGTCCCTGCAGAATGCTCGTGAACAGTATCTTGCGCATGAGCGGCTGGCCTAAAGGTCATGCCCGGAATAGGAGCAATTGAAGGATTTGTTGCAAAGTGGAAAGTCGGCGACGATGTTGCCTTCGATCGCCGCCCCTAGCAGGGGCCATTGGAACCAGGAGGGATCGCGCAAATGACAGCGCTCGACGCGCGCCGCGGCGTCGAGCCGGACATAGGCGAGGATGTCGCCGCGAAAACCCTCGACCAGCGCCAGTCCCTCGCACGGTCGGCCGGCCGTCATGGGCGTCCGCAACGCTCCGTCCGCGGGGAGATGATCGAGAATTTGCGCGATCAGCGCCAGGCTTTGTTCAACCTCACGGATGCGGATCCAGATGCGCGCATTGACGTCGCCGTCGTCGCGCACGGGAACCTCGAAGCGCAAGGCGTCATAGGGCGGATAGGGACGGTCGCGGCGCGCATCGAATTCGCGGCCAGAGGCGCGGCCGATGAAGCCGCCGCAGCCATACTGACGGGCGAGCCGCGCGGGAACGACGCCGGCGCCAACGGTCCGGTCCTGAAGAGAGGCGGTGTCGTCGTAAAGCGCGATAAGCGGCGGAAAAGCGCGCTGCGCCACGGCGACCAACTCGCGGATCTGCGCGGCGCCGCTGGCGGAAAGGTCGACGCCGACGCCGCCGGGGGCGATGCAATCCATCATAAGCCGGTGGCCGAAACAGGCCGCCGCCGTGCGCAGCACTCGCTCGCGCAATGCGCCGCAGTGCGCGTGCATGAGCGCGAAGGCGACATCGTTGCATATGGCGCCAATGTCGCCGAAATGATTGGCGAGGCGCTCAAGTTCGGCCATTAGCGCGCGCAGCCAGATCGCGCGGGGCGGCAAGTCGATGTCGAGCGCGGCCTCGACGGCGCGGGCGAAGGCGAAGGCATAGGCGACCGTGCTGTCGCCCGATACGCGGCTGGCGAGGCGCGCGGCGCTTTCGATCGAGGCCCCGGTCATCAGGCCCTCGACGCCCTTGTGGGCGTAGCCGAGTCGCTCCTCGAGCCGCACGATCGCTTCGCCATTTGCGGTGAAGCGGAAATGGCCCGGCTCGATGATGCCCGCATGCACGGGACCGACCGGAATCTGATGCAGGCTTTCGCCTTCGGACGCCAAAAACGCATAGGGACGCGCAGGCTGCGCGGGTTCCTGCGTCGCCGCGAGCGGATAGCGCGCGCCCCAACGTCCATGATCGAGCCAGGGGCGCGGATCCGGGCGGCCCTCGGGCTGAAGGCCGTAGAGATCGCGGATCGTTCGCTCCAATCGAATGGCCGGCGCATGGATGCGCGCGACCGAGGGAAAATAGCCCTGCGGACACGCGATGGTGGCGACGCAAATTGTCTTTTCCGCCTCGTCGAGAAGGCCGATATGAACCGCGCCGACGTCGCCCCAGAGACCGAGCAAGCTCGCGTGGCCCTCGGCCAACGTGGCGGCGAGCGCGCCCCAGAGCTCCTCGTCGACGACGATGCGCGGGTACGGCCGATGCGCTTCGACGCGGCGTCCCCTGGCGATCAACTCGGCGAAAGCCGGCATCTGCTTCGCTCCTATCCGAGAATGCCGGCGACGTGCTGGAACCAGGCGACGAGCGGCGCCGGTAGATAAACTCCAGCCGTCAGCACGAGCGCGAAATGCGCGATCATCGGCAGATAGGACGCCTGCTCGGGAACGCCGGGACCCGCCGGCTCGCCGAACGCCATCCTCTGCAGGTGCAGGAACAGGGCGGCGAACGCGATGAGCAGGCCCGCGACCAGCGGAAGCGCGAGCAGCGGCATGCGGGCGAAGGTCGAGCTGACGACGAGGAATTCGCTCATGAACATGCCGAACGGCGGCATGCCGGCGATGGCGACGACGCCGATGACGAGGGCCCAGCCGAGTTCGGGGTGCGACGTGGTGAGGCCGCGAATATCGGCGAGCCGTTGCGTGCCGGTGACCTGCGCGATGTGGCCGACGGCGAAGAAGATCGCAGACTTCGTCAGGCTGTGCATCGTCATATGCAAAAGGCCGGCGAAATTGGCGAGCGGGCCGCCCATGCCGAAAGCGAAGACGATGATGCCCATGTGCTCGATCGACGAATAGGCGAACAGGCGTTTGATGTCGCGGCGCCGGTACAGCATGAACCCCGCGAAGACAAGCGAGACGAGGCCGAGCGTCGCCATCAGCGGGCCTGGCGAAATCGCGCCGGGATTCGCCGCGAGCAGCAGCTTGAAGCGCAGCACGGCGTAAAGCGCGACGTTGAGCAGCAGGCCGGAGAGCACGGCCGAGATCGGCGTCGGCCCCTCCGCATGCGCGTCCGGCAGCCATGCATGCAAGGGAACCAGCCCGACCTTGGTGCCATAGCCGAGCATCAGAAAAATGAAGGCGACGTTGAGCAGCGCCGGGTCGAAAGCCGGCACGCGCGCGATCAGCACCGTCCAGACCATGCCGTCGAGGCCCTCGCCAACAGCGGGACGCGCGGCCATATAGACGAGAATGGTGCCAAACAGCGCCAGCGCGATGCCGACGCTGCCGAGGATGAAATATTTCCACGCGGCTTCGATCGCTTCGGGGGTGCGGTAGATGCCGACCATGAGCACGGTGGTCAGCGTCGCCATTTCGATCGCCACCCACATCACGCCGATGTTGTTGGTGACGAGCGCGAGGCTCATCGAGAACAAGAGCGCCTGATACATGGCGTGATAAAAACGCATGTGGCCTGCGCTAAGCCGCCCGGTCTCGAGTTCGTGGCCGATGTAGCTGGCGCTGAAGACGCTGGTCGTGAAGCCGACGAAAGTATTGAGGACGATAAAGACGATGTTGAGATCGTCGATGAGGATAAAGGGGCTCGGCGGCGGCTTGACGACGAAAAGCGACAGCGCGCTGAGAAAGGCGAGGAAGGCGGCGAGCACGTTTATGCGCGCCGAAAGTCGGTAACCGGGGAGCAGCCCAAGCAGCACGGCGCTGACCCCGGGGATCGCCAGAACCAGGGTCACGCCATCGAGCGACTGCGCGCTCATCGCCGCCCCTCCCGCAGCCGATCGAGCGCTTCGGCGTCGACGGTGTCGAAGCGTTCGCGGATACGAAACAGAAGCGTGCCGATGACGATGAAGGCGATCAGCACCGAAAAGGCGACGCTGATCTCGACGACGAGCGGCATGCCCTTGGCGCCGGTAGCGGCGAGGATCAGGCCGTTTTCGAGCGACATGAAGCCGACGATCTGGCTGACCGCATTGTTGCGCGTCACCATCATCAGGAGGCCGAGCAGGATCACGGAGAGGGCGAAGGCGAGATCCTCGCGCGCCAGCGGAACGGCGTCGG
This sequence comes from uncultured Alphaproteobacteria bacterium, assembly GCA_963715715.1. GTDB lineage: Bacteria > Pseudomonadota > Alphaproteobacteria > Rhizobiales > Beijerinckiaceae > Methylocapsa. Next base: position 3,571,556 of record OY970269.1, read on the forward strand.
CGGTGACCCGCAGCATGACGACCATCGACAGGGCGACCAGCCCCATGCCGGCGAGCATGGTCGGCCCGATGGTGACGACGTTCTCGACCTCGCGGTGAATGCCGAGGCGGATGATGATCCGGTGCAGCGCCACGGGGATGACGATCGCCTTGAAGATGAGCGCGATCGCCGCGGTGACGAAAAGATGCGGCGCGTTCTGGACATAGGCCTGCCACGACACGGACAGCGCGAGAACGACGGCCTGCAGCGTGAACACGTTGAGGAGGGCGAAAAGGCGATCCTGATAGAGCAGCATAAAGCTCAGCAACACGAGGCCGCCGGCGAGAAGATGGGCGAGATCGAATTCGATATGGCCCATCAAAGGCTCCGCGACACGAAAAGCAGCAGCGTTCCGAGCAGGCCTAGCATCAAGGCCGCGCCGAGGAAGTTCGAGACCCTGAAGACGCGCATTTTCGCGACCATGGTCTCGAACAGGGCGAGCAGGAGGCCGCCCGCGGCGAGCTTCGCCACATAGGCGCCGACGCCGATCAACTGGGCGCTGGCGACCGCGCGCGGCGGCGCCTGGCCCCACGGCACGAAGATGCAGATGATGAGCGACATATAGAGCACGAGCTTCAGCGACGCGGCGAGCTCGATGACGGCGAGATGGCGTCCGGAATATTCGAGCAGCATCGCCTCATGCACCATGGTGAGCTCGAGATGCGTGGCCGGATTGTCGATCGGGATGCGTCCGTTCTCGGCGATCGCGACCATCACCAGCGCGACCAGAGCGAGGCCGAGCGACACGCGAAGGCCGACCGCCGGCGACAGCATGAAGCCGGCGACGACCGAGAGCTGGGTTGAGCCGGCGAGCAGCGCCAGCGTGAACACGATCATGATGGTGGCGGGCTCGGCGAGGCTCGCGATCATCATCTCACGGCTCGATCCGATGCCGCCGAAGCTCGTCCCCGCGTCCATGCCCGCGAGCGCGAGAAAGAAGCGTGCGCTGCCAAGCAGCGCCGTGACGACGATGAGGTCGGCCGACCAGTTGAACATGAGGCCGGCCGCGAAAGTCGGGACGAGCGAGGCGGCGACCCAGGTTGCGGCGAAGATCAGATAGGGGATGACGCGGAACAGCCAGGAGGCGTTGTCAGCAAGCACCGTTTCCTTGCGCGAGAGACGCGTGAGATCGCGGTAAGGCTGCAGCAGGGGAGGTCCGCGGCGGCGCAGCAGGCGGGCCTTGACCTTGCGCACGAACCCGGTGAGCAGAGGTGCCAGCGCGAGCACCAGCAGCATCTGCGCGTTCTGGATGGCGAGGTCGACGATCACGGCCATACCGCGAGCGCCAGAAGGAGAAACACGAGCGCGAAAAAGACGAGGCTGAGATAGGCCCGGATGGTGAGAAACTGCAGGAGGTTCAGCCGCTCCGCCGTCCAGGACACCGCTTGCGTGATCGGCGTATAGATGAGGTCCCAGGCGAGGTCGCTCAGCTCGATTTTGAAATGCGCCGGGCGCATGTCGCCGGGCGCCGGCATGTCGATCAGTTCGCGCGCCCGGAACACGGAGGCGCCGAAGACGCGCCGGATCGGCTGGGCGAAGCTGCCCGCCGAATATTGCGTCATCGGGCTGGCGTCGGGATAGCCGCAATCCCAGGCGGGCGCGCGCCGCGAGGCCTTCGAGGCGAGACGATGGATCGCGTAGGCCGCGAGCAGGGCCGAGGTCGCGATGAAGACGAAGACGAGAAGGCCGTTGTAGGAGCTGCGGCTTTCCGCGACCGGCACGATCGAGAGCCATTGCTGGCTCGCCTGCGTCGGCATGCGCGCGCCGGCGAATGCCGCGACGAGCGATCCGACGCCGTCGATTACCAATCCCGGCAGGATGCCGGCGAGAACGCATAAGGCGCCGAACGCGCCCATTGCGCTGACTGACCAACGATCGACCTCGACAGCGCGTTGAGCGGCCTGCGAACGCGGCCGGCCAAGGAAGACGATGCCGAAAACGCGAACGAAGCACGCCGCCGCGAGCGCCGCCGCGAGCGCGAGCAACGCCCCGACCGCCGGGACGAGAAGCTTTAACCCCCATTGCGGCAGCTGGGGGCTCAAAAGGATCGCCTGGAACATGAGCCATTCGGAGGCGAATCCGTTCAGCGGCGGCAGCGCCGAAGCGGCGGCGCAGCCGATGAGGAACAGGAAGCTCGTCCGCGGCATGTTCCGGATCAGGCCGCCGAGGCGATCCATCCGGCGCTCGCCGGTCGCGGTGAGGACGGCGCCGGCGCCGAAAAAGAGGACGCTCTTGAACAGGGCGTGGTTGAAGACGTGGAATAGCGCGGCGGTCAGGGCGAGGGCGGCGGCGGCGTAAAATCCGTTCGCCTTGAACGCGAGGGCGAGGCCGATGCCCACGAAAATCAGGCCGACGTTCTCGATCGTGCTGTAGGCAAGGACGCGCTTCAGATCATTTTGCATGAGCGCGTAGAGTACGCCGAGCGCCGCCGTGCCGCCGCCGACGGCGAGCACCGGCAGGCCCCACCACCACGCCGGCGCCCCGAGAAGATCGAAAACGATGCGGATAAAGCCATAGATGGCGACCTTGGTCATGACGGCGCTCATCAACGCCGAGACATGGCTCGGCGCCGCCGGATGGGCGAGCGGCAGCCAGACATGCAAAGGCGCGAGTCCCGCCTTCGATCCGGCGCCGAGCAGGACCAAGGCGAGGACGAGCGACGAACGCAGATCGGAGGCGCCATGCGCGCGGATCGCGGCGAAGGCGTAGCCGCCGTCAGGGCCGGCCAGCAGGCCGAAGGCGAGGAACAGCGCCAGAGTGCCAAAGCTCGCCATGACGACATAGACATAGCCCGCGCGCGCGTTGCGGCCTTCGCGCGAATGCGCCATCACGAGGGCCCAGGACGCGAGCGACATGAATTCCCAGGCGAGCAGAAAGCTGAAAGCGTCGGCGGCGAGAACGACGAGGTTCATGCCAGCGAGAAAGGCCGGAAAAAAGGGCAGCACGCGCTGCGGCTCGCTCTCGTGCCGGCCATAGCCGATCCCATAGAGGGAGGCGCCGGCCGCGCCGAGATTGACGACGGCGAGGAAGAAAGCGGCGAGCGCATCGAGCCGGAAATGCGCGCCGATCCAGGGCAGCCCCACTGGCAGGACGACTTCGGAGGCGGGCGGCGAGCCGATGAGCTGGGCCAGCGCGACGGCGAGCGCCACCAACGACGTGGCGAGGCACGCGCCATAGATCAGCGGCGCGGCGTCTTTCGCCCGGCCCGCAGGAATGGCGAGGACGGCAGTGGCCAGGAGGGCGCCGACGCAGACGAGCGCGACCACGGCTGGCATGGCGGCTACCTCTCCCGCGCCGGGGCGGCGGCCGTTTGCGGCGGCTCGGAGGAATAACTTGGCGCATCGGGCGCGGCGGCCTCGCGCGCCGCCGCCTTGAAGCGCACGCCGCGACCGCCGCCCTGGCTCGGCGCGCCGTCGCCGATCAGCTCCAGACCCGCCTGCTCCATCGCGCCGATCAGTTTCATGAGCGATTCAACATTGCCGCGGATGACCCCTTCGCTGGCCTCCATGCGCTGGATCGTCGGAACCGACAGGTCAGACAGTTCGGCGAGGCGGCGCTGGTCGATCCCAAGGAGGGCGCGGGCGGCTCGCAATTGCGCCGCTGTGAGCATCAGCATGTCCTTTGCGACGCGGTCCGACAACGCGATCCGCGACGGATTTCGCATATTTATGATGAAAGATTATGTTTTAAACATGCCTTCCAATGCGTAGAATGTCAATTCTGCAATCGGGGCTCACGGGCGCCCGCGCGCGCCTGTCGCCGCCTGATCCAGCCTATCTTTTACAAAGGTAAAGCTTCAGCTGGGTCGCGATCGCCGAAGGGATTGAGCAGCCGCTGGGCGCGGCGCGAATTTCAGCGCGATCGAGGCGCTTTCAAGCGTCCCGCCGCGCCTTGCCGTCGCCGCTTATCCCGATCTGTGCGAGGCGCGCGCATAGAAAAGGCGCGGATTTTTCAAATAAGCGCAGATGTTTTGCTGTATAAAATATCGCACGCACGATGGCGCCGAGTGTAGACGAATTGCGACTGATGTTGTGACATAAAAATAGGCCGCGCTCATAGACTAGAGCGCGGCCCTCTGCGAGCTTCCCGGGGGCCTGTGGGAAGTTCGTATGACATCCTGACGACAAAGCCTGCCAATGTCCAGTCACGTTTCGGCGCCGCCAGGAACGCTCGACCGCAAGACGCCGTGATGACCCAAGGGTCCAAACTGATCAAGACGCATCATCAGGCCGAGCGCGATGGCGGCGGTGGCCATTACCAGAATAAGGACGAGCGAGACCTGGAACTGCCGCCGCGCCGCCCGCGAGTCGTAACTGCGGACAAAGCCGGCGTCGCGCCGGCGCTCGAAATGATTTGCGATCGGCATTTTTGTAACCTCGACGCCGTATATACGCTTCAATTCGTTAAGACTTGATTTGCCGATGGGGATTTAGACGGGGGTCTATCGTCGGCGTTTCGAGCCGCCGCGGTTGCCCTCCGGCGGCGGGGATTCTAAGGTCCCGCCTCCCGCTATTCCCGGTCCGCGCCGATCCTGACGGAGCCCGCATGTCGTTCATCGCCGACGCGCTTTTGCGCGTGAAACCTTCCGCCACGATCGCGGTGACGCAGAAGGCGCGCGATCTCAGAAACGCCGGCCGCGACATCATCTCGCTGTCGGTCGGGGAGCCGGACTTCGATACGCCCGACAATGTAAAGGAGGCGGCGATCGCGGCGATCCGGCGCGGCGAGACAAAATATACGCCGGTGGCGGGCATTCCGCCGCTGCGCGAGGCGATCGCGGCCAAATTCAAGCGCGAGAATGGCCTTTCCTACAGGCCGGCGCAGACCATCGTCGGAACGGGCGGCAAGCATATCCTCTTCAACGCCTTCCTCGCGACGGTCAATCCGGGTGACGAGGTGATCATTCCGGCGCCCTATTGGGTCAGCTACCCCGATATGGTGCTAATCGCCGGCGGCAGGCCGGTCGCCGTCGAGACCAGAATCGAGCATGGCTTCAAGCTCCGGCCGGAGGCGCTGGAGCGCGCGATCACGCCGAAAACCAAATGGCTTTTGCTGAACTCGCCCTCAAATCCGTCGGGGGCGGCCTATTCGCACGACGAACTCAAGGCCCTGACCGACGTGCTGCTGCGCCACGACCAGGTCTGGGTGCTGACCGACGATATTTACGAGCATCTGACCTATGGCGATTTCACTTTTACGACGCCGGCGCAGGTGGAGCCCGCCCTGATCGACCGCACGCTGACCTTGAACGGCGTGTCGAAATCCTACGCCATGACTGGCTGGCGCATCGGCTACGCCGCCGGGCCGTCCGAACTCATCAAGGCGATGGAGATGCTGCAGGGCCAGCAGACCTCGGGGGCCTGCTCGATCGCGCAATGGGCCTCCGTCGAGGCGCTGAACGGCCCGCAGGATTTCATCGCCGAGCGCCGCGAAATCTTCGAGGCGCGACGCGATCTCGTCGTTTCGATGCTGAAATCAAGCCAAATTTCTGCGCTGTCCGCAGCCGGAAGGCGCCTTTTACGTCTATCCCTCCTGCGCCGAAGCGATCGGCAGGCGCGCGCCGGACGGCCGGGTGATCGCCTCGGACGAGGATTTCGTCTCGGCCCTGCTCGACGCCGAAGGCGTCGCTGTGGTGCAGGGCTCGGCCTTCGGCCTGGGGCCGAACTTCCGCATTTCCTATGCGACGTCGACCCCCCTGCTGGAGGACGCCTGCGCCAAAATCCAGCGCTTTTGCGCAAGCCTTGACTGAATGCGCGCCGTCCGCGTAGCCGGAGCAAAGCCATTGTGCGAGGGCGCCAAGTCTGGTTTCGTGAGCGCGCGGGATCAGACAGCCCGGGAGAAGCGTCCATGTTGAGGGACGATACGGGCGATGGCGGACGCAGGCCCTCGCGCAATGTGCTCGGGCAGCCGCTGGCGAATTGCTCCCTCGATCCGCTGACCGGGTTTTTCCGCAACGGCTGCTGCGACACCGCCGCCGAGGACGTCGGCAGCCATACCGTCTGCATCGTCGCGACGGATGAATTCCTGCGCTTTTCCAAGTCGAGCGGCAATGATCTTTCGACGCCGTTGCCGGCTTTCGGCTTTCCTGGCCTTAAGGCTGGCGACCGCTGGTGCCTCTGCGCGCCGCGCTGGCAGGAGGCCTTCGAGGCCGCCGCCGCGCCGCGCGTCGTGCTGCAGGCGACCCATGAAGGCGCGCTGGCCTATTGCGCGCTCGCCGATCTGAAGCGCCACGCGATGGACTTATCGTGAGCCGGGCGCCGGCCCGAACGCCAAAATCTCGCGCGTATAGGTCTCGCTGACCTCCGACAAAGGGATGCGTGCCGGCCCGTAGACAACCGCGCAATGCTGGAAAAGCCGCCAGGGGATCGCGAGCTCGGTCGGCGGCTCCTCCGCCGCGTGGCGCTCCCCGCCGTCAGGCGTGGGCCAGAACGCCTCGACCGCGAAAGTCTCGCGCACGGGGTTCAAATCCATCACGGCGCGGCCGAAGGGCGTATCGCTGGTCGCCAGAACCTCGCGGATCCGCGCCGTTAGCCGGCCCGGCACATACCAGTTCTCGGCCTCGCACAGCACGCGCTCGCCGCAGGCAAGTTCGACGCGGCGGTAGACGACGCGGTCGCTCTGCACGACCTCCAGCCTCTCGCGCTGCGCCGCCGTCGCCGGCTTGTCGACGCCGGGGACGCGCCGGGCGCGAATCGCCGCATCTTCCGCGGACGGGCATTCGCGGAGCCATTGCTCCAGCGTCGACGTGGCGCTGTGTGAGGCGAGCAGCCGCGCATTCAGCGTCTGCAACAGGGCTAAGGCGTGAGCCCGCGCCGTCGCCGGCCGCGGCGCCGGATCGTCCGCCGATATCGCCGCGCCTTTCCGGCCGAGCATCAAACCCTCGTGAGTATTAATCTCAATCCGGCGCGCGGACTTGGGCCCATGATAAACATCTTACGCCGGTTTGCCCATGCGGCCTTGCGCCGGCGATGCTGAGGCCTCGCTCCGTGGGCCATAGTGCGAGAGGCGCAAAGCCGAGCCGCCCGCGTCGTCCTTAAATTACTGATTTTACTCACGTTTATGATTCCGGACCGATTTGGTCCAAAATCATCGTGAACTGAGAGGTGAAATGGACCATGCCGTCAGCTGAGCCGCACATCCCGCCAATTGATGCGCATATTCCTGCGCCCGACCTCCGCCAGCCGCCTGCGTCCGCGCAAGCGGCGCCTTCAGGTTCGCCAAGCATGTTCCAAAAACTTTATCGGTGGACCCTCAATCTGGCGGAGAGCCGGCACGCGCCTTTGGCGCTGGGCCTCATCGCTTTTGCCGAAAGCTCGTTCTTTCCGGTGCCGCCCGATGCGATCCTGGTGCCGATGTCGATCGCGCGGCCGAAAAACGCCTGGACCTATGCGCTGATCTGCACGGTCGGCTCGGTCGTCGGCGCGCTGCTCGGCTACGCCATCGGCGCGCTTTTGTTCGAGACAGTCGGCAAATGGCTGATCCATCTCTATGGCTATGGCGCGCGCGTCGACGAAATGCGCGCCCTCTACGCCAAATGGGGCTGGGCGGTCATTCTGGTGAAGGGCCTTACCCCCATTCCATTCAAGCTCGTCACCATCACCAGTGGACTGTTAAGCTACAGTCTGCCGCTCTTCGTCCTGCTCTGTTCCATCACCCGGGGGGCGCGCTTTTTCGCGCTGGCCCTGCTGCTCAAACATTATGGCGAGCCGATCAGGGGCATGCTCGACAAATACTTCGGCTGGTTCCTGCTGGCGCTCCTCGTCATCATTGTGCTTGGTTTTTGGATCGCCACGCATGCGCTCTGATCGTGTCGCCCGGCGTCTCACGCCCTCTCGCATCGCCGTCGCAATCCTCGCCGTCGCGGCGGCGACCATCGCCGGCGCCTGGATTTTTGAGGCGATGGGCTATGTCCCATGCGAACTCTGCTACAAGGAGCGGATCCCCTATTATGCGGGGATCGCGCTCGCCGCGCTTGTGCTGGTTCTGGGCGAGCGAAAGAATTGGATCGCCGCGTCTTTCGCAGCGCTTTTCTTGCTCTTCGTCGTCGGGACGGCGTTCGGCGTCTATCATTCAGGCGTCGAGTTCCGTTTCTGGCCCGGCCCGACCGATTGCACCGGCCCGCTCGGCCACGCCGGCTCGGTCAATGATTTCCTGCATCAGCTGCAGACGGTGAAGGTGGTGCGCTGCGATGAAGTCTCGCTGCGCGTCTTCGGCCTCTCGCTCGCGGTCTGGAACGCCGTCATTTCGGCGGTTCTGGCGGCGCTCGCCGCGTTTGGCTTCGCCCTCAGCCTCCGGCCGCCAGCAGCGCCCGCGCGCGCAGCTTCTCCGTCTCGCTCTTGAGCTGGCCGCAGGCGGCGAGGATGTCGCGCCCGCGCGGCGTGCGAACGGGGCTCGCATAGCCGGCGTTGAAGACGATGTCGGAGAAGGCTGCGATCGTCGAGTCGTCCGAGCACTCGAAAGCCGTCCCCGGCCACGGATTGAACGGGATCAGATTGATTTTCGCCGGAACGCCTTTCAGAAGACGCACCAGCTCCCGCGCGTCCGCCGGCGCATCATTGATCCCTTTCAGCATCACATATTCGAAGGTGATCCGCCGCGCATTGGAGGCGCCGGGATAGGCGCGGCACGCCGCCAAGAGCTCGGCGATCGGATATTTCTTGTTGAGCGGCACCAGCCCGTCGCGCAATTCGTCGCGCACGGCGTGGAGCGAAATCGCCAGCATCGCGCCGGTCTCGGCCCCAAGCTCATGCAGGCGCGGCACGACGCCGGCGGTCGAGACCGTGATGCGGCGCTTCGACAGCGAGAGCCCGTCGCCGTCGGAAAGCACGGCTAGCGCGTCGCGGACATTCTCGAAATTATAGAGCGGCTCGCCCATGCCCATGAAGACGACGTTCGAGACCGCGCGGGTTTCGGCATTGGGAACGAGACCGCCTTCCGGCCGCGCCCCGCCGGGGAAATCGCCAAGCCTGTCGCGGGCAATCAGCACCTGCGCGATAATCTCCTGCGCTGTTAAATTGCGTACAAGCTTTTGCGTGCCCGTGTGACAGAAAGCGCAGGTCAGGGTGCAGCCGACCTGGCTCGAGACGCAAAGCGTGCCGCGATCCTCCTCTGGAATATAGACGCACTCGACCTCGGCGCCGCGATCCATTGCGTGCGAGGGGGCGAGCCGGATCAGCCATTTGCGCGTGCCGTCGCTGGAGATCTGCTCGGCGACGATCTCGGGCCGCGCCAGCGTGAAGCGCTCCTTGAGCCGGCCGCGAAAAATCTTGCTGACGTTGAGCATGTCGTCGAAGGAAGAGACGCCTTGATGATAGATCCAATGCCAGAGCTGCGCCGTGCGCATGCGTATTTCGCGCTCGGGCGCGCCAATCTCGGTCAGCGCGGAGGCGAGCTGCTGGCGCGTCGCGCCGGCGAGCGAACGCGGCGCGGCGTCCGCGGCAGGCGGCGAGGAATCGAGCAAGGCTGATATGGTCATATGGCATTCATATCATGGCGGGCAGACTTCCGGCAAAGTCCCGCGCAGGAGAAGCCGCCATGCCCGTTTCAATAAATAGCCCGCGTGGCCGTCTCGCCGCATGCGCCGCCATCGCGGCGTTGCTGGCGGCCCTTCCGGCCAGCCCGCGGGCGCAGGATTTGACGCAAGGGATCATGACCCTGAAGGACACGCTTCCCTCGATCACGACGACGGGCGAAGCCAGCGTCGACGTCGTTCCCGATATCGCCATCCTCTCGCTCGGCGTCGAGACCGAGCGGCCGGCCGCCGCCGACGCCGCCAGCGAGAACGCCAAAGCGGCCGCCGCCGTCTTCGCCGACATCAAGGCGCAGGGGATCGACGCGCGGGACATCCAGACGCAGGGCGTCACGCTGGAGCCCGTCTACGACGAGACGATGGACGCCAATGGGCGCGTCGTCAAACGCACGCTGCGCGGCTATCGCGCGCGCAATGATTTCAGCGTCAAGGTCAGGCAGATCGAAAAGGCCGGCGCGCTGGCCCAGCAATGGATCGCCAAGGGCGCCAACGCCTTCGGCGGCGTCGAATTCGACTATGATCAGAGGGATGAAAAATACGACGCGCTGCGCGGCGACGCCGTCCGCGACGCGCTGCGCAAGGCGACCTCCTACACCAACGGGCTCGGCATCCGGCTCGGGCGCATCCTTTCGATCGGCTCTCAGGGCGGCTGTCCCCGTCCACTCGGCACGGCGACGATGAGCGCGCGCGCCGTGCCGAAAGAGGCGGCGGTCGCCTTCCCCATCGAGCCCGGCGTGCAAACGCTGCATGTCGAGGTCGAGGTCAGCTGGGAGCTGGCCCAGTAATCGCGCGGCTCATCCCCAACCTCAGGACGATGCTATGACCCTCAGTACGGACATCGCCGATTTCCAGCGCCGCGATATAACCTTCGACGACAAGAAAAAGACCGTCCTGACCCTCGGGCAGAGCGGGCCTGCGGTAATCGTCGTTCATGAAATCTACGGATTCACGCCGACGCTCGCGCGCCTCTGCCGCTGGCTACGCGACGCCGGGCTGCGCGTCTATGCGCCGATCCTCTTCGGCGCGCCGGACGCGACCAACAAGGAGGTGATCAATCCGCTGCGCATCCTTGGCCTCTGCATCTCGCGGGAGTTCAATATACTGGCCTCGAACCGCAGCAGTCCGGTTACGGACTGGCTGAGGCAGCTGGCGCGCCTTGCGCACGCCGAATGCGGCGGCCGGGGCGTCGGCGCCATCGGCCTTTGCCTGACCGGCGGCTTCGCCCTGTCGATGGCCGTGGACCCCGTGGTTCTCGCGCCGGTGATGGGCGAGCCGAGCCTGCCGCTGCTGACGCCCGTCGCGCTCGACATCTCGCTGGCTGAGCTCGATGTCGTGAAACGGCGGACGACGTCGGAGGGCCTGCAGGTGCGCGGCTACCAATTCGACGGCGATACGTTTTGCCGGCGCCCACGCTTCGAGACCTTGCGTCGCGAGTTCAGGCGGTGCGTTCGCGGGGACGGAGCTGCCAGACGCGTGCGGCAATCCCGAGGGCCGGAAAGCGGAGGGCAAACCGCCGCATTCGGTCATGACTACGGATCTGATCGACGCGGCGGGCGAGCCGACGCGCGAGGCTGTGAACGAGGTGATCGCCTTCTTCCGTCAGCGGCTGTAGCGGGGGCTGCGCAACCCGCGCCGGCGTCACGTCGGCGGCTTTGCGCCCTTCAGCGCATCTTCGAGCCGCATTTTCGCCGTGCCCGGCCGCAGCGGCTTCTGCTGGCTCTCATGCGGCGCCCAGCCGGAGACGAAGATCAGTTCGAACGTCCCCCGCACGCGCCCGTCCGCATCGCCGAAGCGCTCGGCGTAAATCTCCGCCGCGCGCAAGAACAGCCTGCGCGACGAAGGTTTGCGCTGGCGGGCGACAAGCGCGTTGGTCGCCCCCATCGCGCGCAGATCCGCCATCAGCGCGAACATATCGCGGTAGCGCACGATCAGCGGCTCGTTGTCGGCGACCGGCAGAGCGAGCCCCGCCCGTTGCAAAAGTCCGCCCATCTCCCGCACATCGGCGAAAGGCGCGACGCGCGGGCTGACGCCGCCATAAAGTTCGGTCTCGGCCGCGCCAAGCGCGCTGCGCAACTCAGTGAGGCTGGCCCCGCCGAGGAGACAGCCGAGGAACAGGCCGTCAGGCTTCAGCAGCCGGCGGATCTGGATCAGCGCGCCGGGCAGATCATTGACTGTATGCAGGCTCAAGGCCGAAACGGCGAGATCGAAACGCGCCGCGCAAAAGGGCAGCGCTTCCTCGTCGCCGACGAGGCAAAGGGCGGAGCCCTGCCCCTGCGCCAGTGGCGCCAGGCGCACGATGAGCCGCCCGTCGCGCGCGAGCCGCGCGGACAGCGCCGGCGAAGCCGAGCCGATTTCGACGACGGCGGAAAAATCGCGCTTGATGAGGCTGAGGCGCTCGGCGATCTCCTCGCTCGCCGCACGAATGAGGAAATCCTCCGCTCCGCCTTTTTGCGCGCGGACGAGGCGCCGGCGGATCAGGGCGCGGTCGAAAATCAGGCTCGGCGAATTCACGCGCGTCTCCGGGGCTTGCCGCGATCCTACCCGAAAACGGCGCCGATCGCCTGCCGGGCGGTCGCTTTCGAAGGTTTTGCGCTGCGAAAACGCGCTGGATCATTTTTCCGCCTCGACTATATTGGGCCGGCGCCGCACAAGGCCGCAACGGAACGCGCCGACGCAAGGCGCGACGGGGGTTCCAGGGCAGGGGTTCAGCTTTGCGATGAACAAGGTTTTTTCGGACGCTCATTCGGCGCTGGCCGGCGCGGTGAAGGACGGCATGACGCTGATGTGCGGCGGCTTCGGCCTTTGCGGCATCCCGACGCAACTCATTCACGCGCTGCGCGATTCCGGCGCAAAGGATCTGACCGTCATCTCGAACAACGCCGGCGTCGACGGCGCGGGGCTCGGGCTGCTGCTGGAAACGCGCCAGATCAGGAAAATGGTCTCTTCTTATGTGGGCGAAAACAAGCTGTTCGAAAAGCTCTATCTCTCCGGCGAACTTGAGCTTGAATTCAATCCGCAGGGCACGCTGGCCGAGCGCATCCGCGCCGGCGGGGCCGGCATTCCCGCCTTCTTCACGCGCACCGGCGTTGGCACCATCATCGCCGAGGGCAAGGAGACGCGCGAATTCGACGGCGCGACTTATGTGATGGAGCGCGGCCTTTTCGCCGACATATCGCTCGTGCACGCCTGGAAGGGCGATACGGAGGGCAATCTCGTCTTCCGCAAGACCGCGCGCAATTTCAATCCGATGATGGCGACGGCCGCGCGCCTCACCATCGCCGAGGTCGAGCATCTCGTGCCGGCCGGCGACATCGACGCCGATTCGATCCACACGCCGGGCATCTTCGTGCAGCGTATCGTCCACGCGCTGAACACCGTCAAGCTGATCGAGAAGGTCACGACGCGCCCGCGCGCCGCCTGAAACTTTAGGGAAGAAATCAATGGCCTGGAGCAGGGATCAGATGGCGGCCGAGGCGGCCGGCGAATTGCGCGACGGATTCTACGTCAATCTCGGCATCGGCATTCCGACGCTGGTCGCCAATTTCATTCCGGCCGGCATGGAGGTTCAATTGCAGAGCGAGAACGGCATGCTCGGCATGGGGCCGTTTCCCTTCGAGGGCGAGGAGGACGCCGACCTCATCAACGCCGGCAAGCAGACCGTCACCGCACTGCCGACGACGAGCTTCTTCTCCTCCGCCGACAGCTTCGCGATGATCCGCGGCGGCCACATCGACCTCGCCATCCTCGGCGCCATGGAGGTCACAGAAAAGGGCGATCTCGCCAACTGGATGATCCCCGGCAAGATGGTGAAGGGCATGGGCGGCGCGATGGACCTCGTCGCCGGCGTCAAGCGGGTCGTCGTGGTGATGGAGCATACCGCCAAGGGCCAGTCGAAGCTGTTGCATCATTGCACGCTGCCGCTCACCGGCTCGGCGGTGGTTGATCGCGTCATCACCGATCTCGCGGTGTTCGACATCGACAAGGCGGGCGGCTCCGGCATGACGCTGGTGAAGCTCGCCGACGGCGTCACGCTCGACGAGATCAAGGCCAAGACCGAAGCGAAATTCACTGTCGCACCGCAGTTGCAGACAAAGGCGGCGTGAGCGCCGCTCTACACGACCCGCGCGAAAACTAGCACATCCACCCGCCGCGCCTTAGCGCGCAGCAGCGCGCGCGAGGCCGCGTTGACCGTCGACCCCGACGTCATCACATCATCGACCAGCACGATGGCGCGGCCTTCGACCTTCGCCGCCATCTCGCTTCGCACCTTGAACGCGCCCTGCACATTGATCGCGCGTTGCGACGCCGTAAGTCGCGTCTGCGACTGCGTCGGCCGCACGCGGGCGAGAATGAGCGGATCGGCCGGCACGCCTGAGGCCGCCGAAATCGCCTGCGCCAGCGCCTGCGACTGGTTGAAACGGCGCGCAAACAGCCGGCCGCGATGCAGCGGAACGGGGATGAGAAGATCGGCGTCGACGAGCAGCTCGGCGCCGGCGCGCGCCATCCACGCGCCCATCGGCTTCGCCAGCTCCATCCGGTCGCCATATTTCAGCCGGTGCAGCAGATCGCGCACCGGGCCGTCCTCGAATTGGGCGACGGCGCGGGCGCGGCCATAGACCGGCGGATTGGCGACGGCCTCCGGCGAGAGCAGGCCCTCATTGCCGAGATCGACCGGAAAAGGCGCTCCGAGCCGCTCGCAAAAAGGCCGCTCGATGAAGCGCACTTTCGACCAGCAGTCCGCGCAAAGCGAGCCATGCGCCGCGGTCGCCCGCCGGCAGCTGAGGCAGGCCGGCGGAAAGACCAGATCCGCCGCGCGGGAGAGGATCAGCGCCGCGCGGGAGGCGAAGCCGGCGCACAGAAAGGCGGCCGCCCGCGCCCACAGGCTTTGCGTCGCAGCTCCCGCCGCGTCGGGATCCGTCGGCGCGAAATCGGCCGCCCCGAGATCCGCACCCTCTTCGTCTTGCGAAAACCTCGCCTCCGTCATGGCTCGGCTCCGCATTCGGCGGCGATGGCCTGCCGCAAATGGCGTTGCAGCGCCTCGACGATGCCGGCGCCCTTGATGCTGACGGCGGCGGCGCCGATCCGCTCAACCGGCGCGATCAGGCGCAGGCTGTTGGTCATGAACGCCGCGTCGGCGGCGCGGAACGCCGCGAGATCGAGCGATCTTTCACGCGCGGCGAGGCCCAGCGCGCCGGCTTCCTTCAGCAGGAATCCGCGCACGATCCCGGGCAGAACGCCGTCAGTGAGCGGCGGCGTCGCCAGCTCATCGCCGAACAGCGCGAACACATTGCCGATCGAGGCGCAGGCGACGCGTCCTGCATTGTTGAGGAACAGCGCCTCATTATGCCCGCCCTCCGCGGCCTCGCGCATGGCGAGGATCGCATCGAGATAGGAGAGCGCCTTGATGCGCGAGAGCGGGGATGTTTCGTTGCGGCGGACGGCGGCGACATGCATCGAGAGCCGGGGCCAGAAGAAGCCCGGCGGCAGCGGCGAAAGGCTCGCCATCACGGTCGGCCTTTGCGCGCCAGTGGGGGCGAGGCCGCGCAGCCCCGGCCCGCGCGTCACGGTGATGCGTAGGGCGTGACGCTCGGCATGCGGGACCAGCGCCGCGACGGCGTCCCGGATCGCGCTATGGTCGGCGTCGATGCGCAGCAGCGCGAGCGCGTCGATGAGGCGGCGAAAATGCGCCTCGGCCCGAAAAACGCGCCCATTCAGGACAA
This sequence comes from uncultured Alphaproteobacteria bacterium, assembly GCA_963715715.1. GTDB lineage: Bacteria > Pseudomonadota > Alphaproteobacteria > Rhizobiales > Beijerinckiaceae > Methylocapsa. The sequence goes on from OY970269.1 coordinate 3,586,844, forward strand.
GCGCCGTGTCGAAGACGCCATCGCCGAGCAACAGGCCGCGGTCGCTGAGGTCGAAGGGCGCGCGGCTGTCGGGAAAAATGGCGCCGTCAAGCCACAGCATGATCGCGCCCCTGGCATGCCGCGCGGCGACGCGTTCGCCTCGGCTCACAAGCCGACGCTCGCGCTGAAAGTCGCACAACAGCTATGGGATCACGATCCATTTCGACTCGCCCTGACGACGGCGAAATGGTAGCCGCCGCGCGCCGCCAGGGCAATGCCGGTCGCGGTGTTGTCGGTTTCGCCCGCCGGGGCGGACCGACCTCGATCAGGCGTGCTCGGGAATTAGACTCGACATATATTGTTGCACGCCCTTCGGGTCTTTGGTGAAGGCGTCGGCGCTCCGGCGCGTCAGTTCGCCCGGAAAAACCTCTTCAAGCCCGCTCTCCACGGCGTCGAGCGACTCGCTCGCCACTTCATGCGGGGTCAGCCGGGGCTCGGGAAGGTCGCGCCCCATATCGGTGTCGACCTGCACCGGCATCACGCCGATGACCCTAGTCCCCTGCGCGGCGAGTTCGGCGCGCGCGCTTCGCGTCATGGCGAGGGCGGCTGCTTTGGAGGCCGAATAGGTGCCGGCCCGCGGCAGCGTCACGAGCGCGAGGAAAGAGAGGACATTGACGATCGCCCCGCCGCCTGACGCGGCAAGACCGGGCGCGAAGGCGCGGACCAGCGACAGCGGCCCGAAATAATTGACCTCCATCTCCCGCCGGGCGGTCGTAAGGTCAGGCGCGGAGATCGCGCCGTGAAAGCCGGCGACGCCAGCGTTGTTGATCAGCAGGCTCACGTCGGGCGCGGCCTTGACCGCCGCCAGCACGTCGGCCTCGTTTGCAACGTCGAGGGCGAGGCGAACCAGTCGCGCGTCTTTGGGCAAACCGGACAGGGAAGCCGGATCGCGCGCCGCCACATAGATCCTCGCGGCGCTCCGCTTCAACAATTCATCGACGAAAGCGCGGCCGATTCCGCGGTTCGCGCCCGTGACGAGGGCGACAGAGCCTCTGATTCTCATGGCTTCTCCTGCTTCGTTCGATCGGACTGTTTCCGGCGGCGGTCGACGCCAAAGACATCCTTACGCCATCAACGCCATAATAATATGACGTTAATAATATTAAATGATCTACATCATCGCTAATGAATGTCAAGCCGGCCGCGGCGACGCGGAGCTCACGCGCGCGTCGACGCCCCAAAAAAGACTTACGCCGTGAAACTAAGGATAAATCTAGTGGCTCTTCGCCAGTCGCCGGCCGGCTGCGGCTTTCGGCTCGGCGAGGCCGGCGAGCCGCAGCGCGTTGGCGCGGCCGACCGCCAGAAGCTCGTCGGAGAGATCCTTGTCGAGGACGACCCGCGAGAGCTGCAGCGAGCCCATCATCAGCGCGAACAGGCCATAGGCGGCGACGAGCTTGTCGTCGGGCGATCCTGCGCCGGGCAGCGCGGCGGCGATGCGCTCCACGAGGCGCTTCGCCGCCTTGCCGAAAGCGGCGCGCGTCGCCCGCGGCCGTCGCGCGATCTCGGGGGCGAGCGCCGCCTGCGCGCATCCCGTCGCCGGCTTGTCGCGATGAGCCGGGGAGAGATAGGCGTCGATATAGGCGCGAAGATCGAGCGGCGCCGCCGCGTCGGCCTCCTCGCCCGCCAGGGTGGGAGAGGAGGCGAGAGCGGCGATCAGGGCTTCCTTGACGAGCGCCTCTTTTGAGGCGAAATGGGCGTAGAAGCCGCCATGCGTCAGCCCGGCGTCGGCCATCAGCGAGGCGACGCCAACCCCATCGATTCCATCCGACCGGAAACGCCGCGCCGCGATCTCGACCACCCGCCGGTGCGTGTCCGCCTTGTGGCCCTTCTCATATCTCGCCATGATGTTTCCTCATTGAAAATCAAATCGCCGCCGAATCGACATATAAAATGATGTCTATAATATCAAATGCGCGAAATCTCAACGCCCAGTTGCGTAATTTCGAGCTCGCTCGCTTGCGATCCATTATGCACGCCGTCATATATATCGATCATATGATGGTGCGCGGATCGGCGCGGTGAAGCCGCTTTGAGCGCCGTCCCCCTCATTCGTCGTTCGCGCTGTTCAGATCCTCGACCGGGATCGAGGCCGCGCCGTCGGCGCCGTTGCGCAGTCTGACGCCCGGCTGGCCGTGGTTCAGGAATTCGACGCCGCGCGCCTCGAGCGCCGCCTGAACCGCCTGCACCGCCTCGACGGCGCCGCCGATGGGACCCGCCTTCGACTCCTCCATGGCGCGGATCGCGTCCGCGCTGACATTAGCGAGTTCCGCCAGCGCGGCGCGCTTCAAACCGATCAGCGCCTGCGCCGCCGCGAGTTGGTAACCTGTGACCAGCATATCCGGGCTCCTGAAAACCTGTTGAACGATTCCCGCGCGAGGTTGATGTCATTCATACGACATGCCGACGGCGCGGCGAAGCCCGTTCGCGCACAGCGGGCGGCCGCATCGTCGGCGCCGGCCTCGATTAAGGCTTTACGCCGAACGGCAGCGCCAAACAGCGCGGCGGCTTCAGTGGAAATGTCGCATGTCGATGATTCATGGCCAGCGTGAATTTCCCTCTGCGCCCCCCGCGCCCTTTTGTCCAATTGCTACGTCACAAATTGTGCATGGAAGTCTAGTACGTGAATCTGCGACGTGAAGCCCCAGTTCGCCTCGATCTGGGCTGCCGCGCATGGCGCTGCAGGCTCCTCCACCCGGATTTCAACAATGTCCGAAGGCTCCGTGTCCGATCCGCCCCTTTCCGCTCCGCGCGCGCCCGATCCGGCGCCGTCCGGTCCCGACACGCTGCCGAAAATCTGGGATCCGCAAAGCCGCATCGGCGACATGCTGCGCGGCTGCCGCGGCCTCGTTGTCGGCATCGCCAGCAAGGACAGCATCGCGTTCGGCTGCGCCTCCAAGCTGCGCGGCTTCGGCGCCGAACTGGCGGTCACCTATGTCAACGAGAAGGCCGAGCCCTTCGTGCGCCCGCTCGCCGAGGAGCTCGAGGCCAAACTGTTTCTGCCGCTCGACGTCGAGCAGCCGGGCCAGCTGGAGGCGGTGTTCGATCGCATCGGGACCGAGTGGGGTAAGCTCGATTTCGTGGTTCACTCGATCGCCTTCGCCCCGCGCGCCGATCTGCATGGCCGCGTGGTCGACTGCTCGCTGGCCGGCTTCCTGCAGGCGATGGCGGTGTCCTGCCATTCCTTCATCGCCATGGCGCGCCTCGCCGAGCCGCTGATGACCGACGGCGGCGCTCTGCTGACGATGAGCTTTTATGGCGCCGACAAGGTCGTCAACAATTACAACATGATGGGCCCTGTGAAGGCGGCGCTCGAAGCCAGCGTGCGCTATCTCGCGGCCGAACTTGGCGAACGCGGCATCCGCGTCTTCGCGGTGTCGCCGGGTCCGCTGAAGACCCGCGCTTCGAGCGGCATCGCCTCTTTCGACGAACTGATCGACGCCGCCGTGGCCCGCGCGCCGGCGCATCGCCTCGTCGACATCGCCGAGGTCGGCCGCGTGGTCGCCTTTCTGGTCAGCGGCGTCGCGTCGGGCATGACCGGCGACACGATCTATGTCGACGCCGGGCTGCACATCGTCGCCTGAAGGCCGCGCAGGCCGAGGCGAAAGCCGGCGAATTGCAACTGAAGGCCGCGCGCCACCGTCTCGAACGAACGAAAAAAGGATCGCCATGAACCAGATTCCGTTCCCGCCGCCAGCAACTCCTGGCGCTCCCGCCGCTCCCGGCCCCTTCGCCTCCTTCGATGCGTCGGTGCGGCGCCTCGGCCTCGACGCCAAGGGCGAGCGCCTCGCCCAGCGCTTCTCGGACGCGGCGTCGCTGTCGCAGTCGCTGTCGACGCTCGGCGCCGGCCACGCGGAGCAGATCGGCGCCGCCGCGAACGCCGCCAGCAAGCAGACCGCCGCGGCGCTGCGCGACATCTGGTCGGAAAAGCGCAACCCGGCGGAGCTGATGCAGGACTGGAGCGCCTACGCCGCCGATTTCGCCCAGCGCACGGTGCTCTTCCTCGACATCATGCGCGAGGTCGGCAACACCTACAATGAGCGGCACGCCTCGGAAGACCGGCCGCCAGTGCTGGCCTATGCCTACAATATCATCGTCGACGGGCGCCAGCTGCCGCGGCCGGTCAATTACCTGCTGGTTGAAATCATTCCGCCGCAAGGCGTGACGGTCGATCCCAAAGAGCGCCCCTACATGATCATCGACCCGCGCGCGGGGCATGGTCCTGGCATCGGCGGCTTCAAGACCGACAGCGAAGTCGGCACCGCGCTGGCGCACGGGCATCCCGTCTATTTCGTGCTCTTTTTGCCGCATCCCGTGCCGGGGCAGACGCTGGCCGATGTCTGCGCCGCCGAGGGCGCCTTCGCGCGCGAGGTCGCGCTGCGCCATCCCGACGCCCCGAAGCTGGTGACCATCGGCAATTGTCAGGGCGGCTGGGCGACGGCGCTGGTCGCCGCCAGCAATCCGCATGTCACCGGCCCCATCGTCCTCAATGGCGCGCCGATGAGCTACTGGGCGGGCACGCGCGGCAAGAATCCATTGCGCTATCTCGGCGGGCTGGCGTTCGGAGCCATGCCGGCTCTGTTGCTTTCGGATCTCGGCAACGGCCGCTTCGACGGCGCCGAGCTGGTGCTGAACTTCGAGAAGATGAACCCCGGCAATACCTGGTGGAGCAAATACTACACCGTGTTCGCCAATGTCGACACCGAGGGGCCGCGCTTCAAGGGCTTCGAGAAATGGTGGTCGTCATTCTATTTCATGAACGAGGCGGAGATCCGCTGGATCGTCGAAAATCTGTTCATCGGCAACAAGCTGCAGCGCGGCGTAGCGGTGCTCGGCCACGGCGCGGTCGATCTGCGCGAGATCAGGGCGCCGATCATCGTCTTCGCCAGCAAGGGCGACGACATCACGCCGCCGCCGCAGGCGCTGAACTGGATCGCCGAGGTCTATGGCGACGAGCGCGAGATCAGGGCGCGCGGCCAGACCATCCTCTACATCGTGCATGAGGAAATCGGCCATCTCGGCATCTTCGTCTCCGCCAAGGTCGCCCGCAAGGAGCACGACCGCATCGTCACCACGCTCGAGGCCGTCGAGGCGCTGGCCCCCGGCCTTTACGAGATGCATATCGAAAAAATCAGCGCCGACGGCGCGGAGCCCCATTATGTCGTCGGCTTCGAGGAGCGGACCATCGCCGATCTGCGCGCTCTCGACGACGGCAAGGACGATGAAGCGGCCTTCGCCGTGGTCGCGCGGCTGTCGGAATTCTGGGTCGACCTCTATGAGATGATGGGGCGGCCGCTGGTTCAGGCGATGGTTACGCCCGCTTTCGCCGATGCGCGGGCGAAGGCGCATCCGCTACGCATGCGCCGCACCCTGCTGTCCGACAAAAATCCCGCCATGCTGGCGATCGCGCCGCTCGCCGAGGCGGCCCGCACGTCGCGCAAGCCGGCGCCGCCGGCCAATCCGTTCCTCAAAACCGAAAAGCTGTTCGCGGGGCTGGTCGCGCAGACCCTGGACTTCTGGCGCGACGTCAAGAGCGCGACCGATGAACTGACCTTTTTCGGCATCTACAGCAATCCGCTGCTGGCGGGGCTCGCCAGAAGGGAAAGCGCCGAGCCGAACATCGGCCTCGACGCGACGCTGCGCGAACTGCCCGCCGTGCGCGCGGCGGTGCGCGACACAGCGCGCGGCGGCTATGCCGAGGCGGTGCTGCGCATGTTGATCCTGATGGCCCGCTCGCGCGGCGCCGTGCGCCAATCGAGGCTCGAGCGCTCCAACGCGATCCTGCAGAGCGCCGAGCCCTTCGCCAGCCTCGGCGAGGACGAGCGCACGCGCCTCATCAATGAGCAGACGCTGATCATCGACTTCGAGCCCGAGCAGGCGATCGCGACGCTGCCTGTCCTGCTGCCGCAGGCCGCCGACCGCGCCCGCGCCATCGCGCTGGTCGAGGAGATCGCCGGCGATCCGGCCGAGATGAGTGAGCCCACCGTCCTGATTTTGGCGCGGCTCAGGGCCGCGCTCGGCCTTCCCGGCGCGATCGCCCATGCGCCGCAAGTTTCTTTTGCAAGCGAGGCCCGGCCATGATTCACGGCAGCCGGCTTTTCTCCGATCTCGCCGTCGGCGACGTCGCCTCGATCACGCGCGTGGTGACGCCGGACGATCTTTACGTCTTCGCCCATGTCAGCGGCAATCTGAACCCGGCCAATCTGCCGGGAAGCGCGCGCGACGACGACGACCTTGAGGCGGCCGCGCCGTCGATGTGGATCGGCTCGCTGTTCTCGGCCGTGCTGGGCAATCTGCTGCCTGGCCCCGGCACCATGTATGAGGCGCAGACCCTGCGCTTCCACGCCCGCGCCCGCGTCGGCGATCTGCTCACCATAACGGTGCGCGTCGCCGAGCTGCGCGCGCCCGGCACCGTCGTTCTTGAGACGAAGGTCGAGCGCGACGGTCAATTGATCGCTGACGGCGCAGCCGAAGTGCTCGCCCCGACGATGCGCGCGGTGATCGATGATTCGCAACTGCCCGCGCTGACGGTGCAGCGCCACCGCCATGTCGCGCGGCTGCTCGCGGCCTGCGAGCATCTGCCGGCGATGCCGACCGCCATCGTCGCGCCCGACGAGGAAAACGCGCTGATGGGCGCCCTTGATGGAGCCCGCGCCGGGCTGATCGTGCCGATCCTGCTCGGCGACGAGGAGAAAATCCGCGCCATCGCGCAAAGCCGCGGCGCCGACCTCGCCGGCATCGTCATCGAGGATTTGCCGAGCCATGACGCCGCCGCTGCGCGGGCCGTCGAACTCGTCCATCAGGGCAAGGCGACCGCCATGATGAAAGGCAATCTGCACACCGACGAACTGCTGCGCCACGTCGTCAAATCGCAGGGCGGGTTGCGCATCGGCCGGCGCATCAGCCATGTCTTCGTGATGGACGCGCCCTCGCTGCCCGAACTGCTGCTCGTCACCGACGCCGCCATCAATATCGCGCCGACGCTGGAGGAGAAGGTCGACATCGTGCAGAACGCGATCGACCTTGGCGTCGCGCTCGGCATCGCGCGGCCAAAAGTCGGCATCCTGTCGGCCGTCGAGACCGTGAACCCCAAAATCCAGTCGACGCTCGACGCCGCGGCGCTGTCGAAGATGAGCGAGCGCGGCCAGATCCACGGCGGCGTCGTCGATGGTCCGCTCGCGATGGACAATGCGATCAGCCTGTCGGCGGCCAAGACCAAGGGCCTGCACTCGCTCGTCGCCGGCCGGGCCGACATTCTGGTCGCGCCGAACCTCGAATCCGGCAACATCCTCGCCAAGGAGCTGACCTATGCGGCGCAGGCCCAGGGCGCGGGGCTGGTGCTGGGCGCCAAGGTGCCGGTGTTGCTGACCAGCCGCGCCGACGATGAGGCCGCGCGCCTGTTCTCCTGCGCGGTCGCGGTGCTCTACGCCCACTGGCAGGCGACCGGCGAGAGCGCGGTCAAGCCGCTGGCCGCGCCGCAACCCGCTGCTGGGGCCGCCGCGGCGGCGCCGGGGGCCGCGTCAGGGGCGGCGCAATGACCCGCTGCGTGATGACCCTCAACGCCGGCTCCTCCTCGATCAAATTCGCGCTGTTCGAGGCGGTCGGCGCGGGCGATGACGCGACGCTGAAGCCGCTCGCCGTCGGCCTCGCCGAAATGGTCGGCATCCAGCGCCGCCTCACCATCTGCGACGGCGCCGGCGTCAAGATCCATGAGGCGACCCGCGCCGAGACCCAGGAGGCGCCGTTTCACGCGGAGGCGCTGCGTCGCATCCTCGCCTGGCGCCAGACAGCCTTCCCGGACGCCGAGGTCGTCGCCGCCGGCCACCGCGTCGTGCATGGCGGCGTTTATTATACGAAGCCCGTGGTCGTCACCGATGAGGTGCTGGGGCGGCTCAAGGAGCTGATCCCGCTCGCGCCGCTGCACGAGCCGCACAACATCGCCGGCATTCTCGCCGCGCGCGAGGCTTGGCCGCATGTCGAGCAGATCGCCTGCTTCGACACCGCTTTTCACCGCGATCATCCCTTCGTCAACGACGTCTTTGCGCTGCCGCGCCGCTTCTACGACGAGGGCGTGCGGCGCTACGGCTTCCACGGCCTTTCCTACGAATATATCGTCGACCGGATGCGCAAGACCGCGCCGTTTTACGCAGCCGGCCGCGTCGTCGTCGCCCATCTCGGCAATGGCGCCTCGATGTGCGCGATCCGCGATGGACATTCGATCGCGAGCTCGATGGGTTTCACCGCGCTCGACGGTCTGCCGATGGGCACCCGCTGCGGCCAGCTCGATCCCGGCGCCGTGCTCTATCTCATTCAGGAAAAGAAGATGACTGCCGATGAGGTCGCGGATCTGCTCTACCGCGACTGCGGCCTCAAAGGCCTCTCCGGCATTTCGCATGACATGCGCGACCTTGAGGCCTCCGACAGGCCCGAGGCGCAGCAGGCGATCGAATATTTCGTCTTCCGCATCCGCCGCGAGCTCGGCGGCCTCGCCGCGGTGCTTGAGGGCATCGACGCCATCGTCTTTTGCGGCGGCATCGGCGAGCACGCCTGGCGCGTGCGCGAGCAGGTGCTGGAGGGCATGGAATGGATCGGCGTCGAGCTTGACCGCACCGCCAATCGCGCCAACGCCGAGATCATCTCCTCGCAGCGCTCGCGCACGCGCGTTTTCGTCATTCCGACCGACGAGGAGGCGATGATCGCGCGCCACACCCTCGCCGCCGCCGAGGCGCGGCCCGTCGCCTGAAACCCGTTCGACTTTTTCCAAGCCGCGGGCGCGACGGCCGCGCGCCGTTCCGCCGCTCCCCGGCTTCGCTCCGACCGCCTCGACTTTGACAAGTGCGTTGGCGCACCTGCGAACCTTGCGGGACCTGTCAAATACTGCCGAAGAGCAACGGGCAACCGACAGGCGACGATCATGCAATACGAACAGTCAGGGCGCAGCGGCAAGGACAATGGGCGCCGCGAAAGCCGTGATGCATCCGGCTATAGCCGTTATCGCGATCCGTCGCTGTTCCCGCGATTCGGCGGCGACGAACTGGACCCGCCGCCTTATGCGACGGACCGGCGTTCGGTCGAGCCCGCGCCGCATGCCGAGCCGCGCCGCCGTCGCGGACGCCTTGCGCGGATCGCGGAGGCCGGGCGCGCCATTCCGAACTACATTTTCAGGACTTGGTCGACCGGTTCGTTTTCGATCCTGCCGAGATAGAGCATCGTCTCGCGGCCGCTTCGACGCAATCGGACGACGCTCCGGTCGCGGTTCAGCGCGCGCCCGCCGCCGCGTAATCCCACGGTTCGAATCCAAGGCGGCAGGCTGGGCTCACCGTGCCCGCGCCCGCCCCGCCGCACGCCGCGCCCTCGCCGGGATCGACCTCCGTGGCGTTGAAGGCGAAGTCGCCTTTCGCCATATCGACGAAGTTCGCGCCGACGGCGCCGTAAAGGGAGTGAATGTCCTCCCCCATGCCGCCCCAGTCGGCAAAGGATTTGGCTTCGCCCGCCCTTGTATAGAAGGTCGCCGGCTTTCCGTTTTGGGCGTAAAGATTGTAATCCATCCGGAAGAATTGCGGATTGGTGGTTATGGCGCCGCTGACCTGCGGATAATCGGCGTCCGAGCCGCCCGTCACCTGCCAGGCCGTGATATTGCTCTCCTCGATCTCGTAAGAATTGCCGGGGAGCCGTTCGACCCAGCTCCAGGTGATGCCGCCATCGGAACAGGTTCCGCTCGTACAGCTCGGCGGCGCGGTTCCGCTCTTGCCAACGCCGGTGAAGGCGTAAAGATTTGCCGAATTGATGACATAGCAAGTCTTGTGGCAGGCGTAGGTGAAATTTTTCCACCACAGCAACTGGAAGGGAGGAACATCGATGCGCGGCGCGTAGTCCTCCCTGATTTTGTAGCCGGCGGGGAAAACGCCGGCCCAGATGTTATTTTTGAATATCGAGCGCAAATTGCCGGTGTGCTGCGTCAATCTTGTCGGATAGGGCGTGAGGCCGCCGACCGTCGCGGCGTTATAGAACAGATTGTGGTGCTCGTAGACGCCATTCGAGTCATTGCCGTCGTGGTAGTCGAGAATGGCGTCGAATCCATGCGGCTTGGCGATGCCTTTCCAGCCGTTGACCGTCTGGTAGGCTCCGGCGCTGACATCGTGAACCTTGTTATAGGAGATGGTCAGTCCGGGCACCGAACCGTCGCCGGGGCCGTCCTGCGGGCCGTCGACATAGAGGCAACCAAAGTCATTGGCCATCGACGAACCGGGAACCCGCAGGCCGGTCAGGCTCGTCTCAAACCCGCAATTATAGATCTCATTGTAGGACAGCTCATCGTCGAAGGAGTTGGACGCGATAACGCCGCCATACGACGGCTTGTCGGCCCTCACCGCGCCTTGTGAGCTTTGCGCGAAGCCGAAACTTGGGCAGTCGTGAATCGTGTTGTGGGTCACCCTGAAATGTTGCCAGGTCGAGACCGAGACGCAAGCGACGGCCGGGTCGATGAGGCCCGCATCATAAGCGAAATTGTTGGTGAAAATCTGGCAGCAGTCATGCGCGCCGGTCACGTCGGAGGGAAAGGCGCATTTGCACAAGACATAGGAAGCGGTGGTGGCGCCAAAGTCGCGCGTCCCGTAGAACCCCTCGTCCGCGTTGTAATGGAAAGCGTCGTAATCATTGACATTCATGCCGGCCGTCCACAACGTGCCGCCGGCTTCATGGATCCTGCTGTTTTTGATCGTGATGCGATGCGAGCCCCAGGCGGTGGCGAGCGCGCTGCCGCCCATGTGCGTAATCTCGACTCCGTCGAAAGTCACGTTGCTCGCGCCGACCGCCGCGACGCCCCAATCCAGCGCCGCGTAATGCGACGACACGGTCGCGATATAGCCGCCGGACGCTCCGGCGATATCGTCGACTCCGGTGAAAACCGAGGTGTTGGTGTGCTCGAACGCGATATTTCTGATAATCAGATTTCCGACCGGCTCGCCAATGGCGCCGCCCGCGATCACCACATCATGCCGCGAGTTGGAGATGCGCAACACCGTCTCGAGCGATCCGGGGATGATGACTTTCCCGGGCGCGTTGATGTTGGCGCACGTCTCGCCCGCGCGCGGCGTATAGTAGATGAGGCCCGTGGTTCGATCGGTATAAAGTTCTCCGACATTGCCGCCGGCGCCGAGATCCTCGAAACGGTTCCACACGCGGTAGCCCATGCCCGCCCGCATGGTCTCGCCGACGTCGGGGTTCGGTTTCAGCGGCCGGCTGTTTAGGGTGACCGTTCCCGCGGACGCCGTGAAGACGGGGATGAGGCTGCCGCCGATGCCGCCCGCCGCGACCTCGCCCTTGACGTCGGTCTGATTGAAGGCGCTTTCGAAATCCGTTCCATTATAGGGGAAGCGATTGATGCCGTGCAGATGCGAACGGTCTCCGCCGTTGGAGGATTGCACCGGGTCCTTGACGCCGATCGTCGCGGAGGCGCTGGCCATGACTGGCGGTCCGCCGGGCGCTGCGGCGATGGCGATGGCGCCGCTCCCCAACTCGGCGGATTTGCTGACGATCCAGTATGGCCTGATCTCGCGGAATGGCGGGTTCGGCGCGTCGAATCCGATCGTCTCGCCGACCAGCCCGACGCGCGCAAGATCGCTGATTTCGATGGCGGTGGATCCGCGCGTGAACGAGGCCGTCGGCGCGGTTGCGACGCTTTCGCCGACGATCGCGCCGGGCGCGCCCGGGATCGTTCGCCAGGGGGAGCCGATGCGCGGGTTGATGACCTCCTGCGCCCGCCTGCCGTTGACCCACATGACGCCGACATAGAGCTTTGCGTTGGCCCCGGTGAGGGGTGCCGAGGCGGCGAGGGCGTCGGAGGCGCAGGCGGGGCGCCGGTCCCGTTGGGCAGCTTGACCGTGCGCCAGCTTCCGGCGATGTCGCGGCCGCCGCTCCAGACCGCGCGCGCGCCATTATAGACGTCGATCGTCGTGGTGAAGCCGTCGGCGACCGTGTGCGCCGTCGTGTAGAGCGCCGTCTGCGTCAGATAGAAGGGGCCGCCGCCGGCGTCGAAAAGCAGTCTGTAATTGTGGCTTGCGCCGGCGCCCGCGCCGCCGGCCCGCGCAATGTTTTGCGCGAGGAAGGAGAGCGCCTTCTCGACGCTCCGGCAGGGCTTTGCGTAGGTGCAGTCCTTGCCGATGGCGTGGCCTTCGCTGTCGCGGCCGGCGGCCGAGAAATAGGCGTCGGCTTTCGGCGCCTCGGCGGCCGAGCGGGCCTCGAACATGCCGCCCTGCGCGCCGACGGCCCAGATCAGCAACGCGAGGGCGACCGCAATCTTGCGCATTGTCGGTTTCATCTACTTTGCATTGGCCGCGCAGACGCCGCCGGGGCGGTCCGCCGCGCTGTCGAGGGTGCGGTCGATCTTCACCACGCCGGGGCCAACCTTCGTATAGGTGACGCCCGGGCGAACGACCGACTGTCCGACCCCAAGGCCCGACAGATCCTTCAGCGACCACTTCGAAGCATTGCGATTATAATCGGGCAACTCGACGAGATAGTCCACCTTCGTGTCGATCAGATACCCATCATGATCGATCCAGCCGTTGCAGAAGTAGCGCAGCAGTCGCGAGTCGGTGATCCCGTCGAGCGAGCGGATGACAAAATTATCGTTGTACTCATAGCGGGCCTGCACTTCCTGATAGCCGATCGTCGCCGGCGCGCCGGGCGGCAATCCGAGTCTCTGCGCCAGCTGCAGCGTCGCCGCGTCGCGCCGCTCGGGGGCCTTCTCGGCGTGCTCCAGCGACGTCTCCGTCCCCGCCGCGGTGCGTCCCATGTCGGCGCGCAGATAGGTCTCGAGCAGAATGTTGCCGACGAAGGCGACGGCGAGGAAAGCGATGAGGCCGGCCGTCGCCGGCGGGCTCAGCCATGCCGAGCGCGCCAGCGTCTGCAGGCCGAGCGCGGCGAGGATCAAGCCGTAAGGCCAGACGAAGATGGAATAGCGGGCGAAATGAACCCCCGGCAGCAAATTGAACAGATACGCCGCCATGAAGCCGAAAAACAGCGCGGCCAGGGTCAGCGTCTTGAGGCGCGCGGCGCGGTCGGGCGACGGACCGGCGAGCGCCAGCGCCGCGGTCGCAAGGGCCGGAACGACGATGCTGAAATAGCTCAGGATGCGCAGCAGGATTTTGAGGTCGACCGGGATTTTGCCGATCCAGAAGCTGTCCGCATACATCGATAGGAGCCGGCGCGCCTGACCCGCGCCGAAAGGCATCTCGCCGGCGTAATGCAGGAAAATCCCGACATAGGCGAGGATCGCGACGACGAGGACCGCGCCGAAAACGGCGAGCTGGGCGAGCTCGCGCAGCGCCGGCCGCTTGAACCAGACCACGCCGACGAGGCGCATCGCGACGACGATCAGCGCCAACGGCGCGGCTTCCGGCCGCAGCCAGAAAAGCGCGCCGGCGAACAGGCCCGCGACGGCGTCCCGCGCCAGCGTCGGCGCGCGTTTGGCGTCGTACCAGCCACTCGCGATGATGTAATGAACGAAGAGCAGGCTGAAGGCGGCGAAGATGCCATTTTCCGTCCCGAGCATGCCGGCGTAGGCGTTGCCCGGCAGCCACAAGGTGAAAAGCGCGGCGAGTTCGCGCCAGGGCCGGCCGACGCCGAGCTGTCCGGCGATCAGCCAGGTCGCGAAGGCGGCGAGATACAATGCGGCGAGACAGAGCAGCTTGACCGCCACGGGCGTCGCGGCGGGGCCGAAGATCCCCATGATCAACGAGTTCGATCAGCATGAAGCCCGTCGATGTCTCGCCGCTGTTGGCTTCGTTCACGTTAAATTGCAGCGGATGCCCGCGCAGGAAGTTATGCGCGTAGATCAGGTGGATTTCAGCGTCGCCCGAGAAAACAGTCCAGTAATATAGGGGATGCAGGAGGGCGACGATTGCAACGAAGGCGAGCAAAAAGGCTTCCGCTCTCGAATAGTGACTTAAAACCGGCATCCACCTTCCTCAGCTCTTGAGTCATGCGCCGGCGCGGCGGTCCCGCGACGGCAGCCTCGCGCTAACGCCGCGCCGGCGTGAATTTTGTGTTATTGCAGCGTGTGGCGCCGAGCTTGCCACCGCGCCCGTCTCCGTCCCCCGACGCCGCTTGGGCGGAGGCGGCGCAGCCCTGAGTCCCGCGCCGCGCCGGTGCGGGCGAGAGGGCGTCAGGCGGCCTCGCGAAGCTTCGCGCAGCCATAACATGGCGAGGCCCTGATGTCATCCGCCCGGCTGAAAGAATAGTAAACGCGAAAATCGCTCAAGTATTACGAAACGTAAACATTCAGGCTGCAAATATTGGCGAGTGGCGCAAGCCGCTCCGCCAACCGCCTATCTACTGTACGGTCGACAAAAAGGAGCTGGATAATGAACCGAATCTTGCGAATTGGGCTTGCCGGCGCGCTAATGGCTGTCGCGGGCGCCGCGCGCGCCGGGGCTGAAGCGCCGCGGGTTTTTTTCGTCGAGCCCAAAGACGGCGCCGTCGTCGCGAGCCCGTTCACCGTCAAGTTCGGCCTCGAAGGCCTCGCGCTCAAACCCGCCGGCGATCCCACGCCTGACAGCGGGCACCACCATCTGATCATCGACGGAGATCCTGTGCCAAAGGGCGAGTTGATCGCAAAAAGCGACACTTCGCTCCATTTCGGCAAGGCGCAGACCGAGACCCAGCTCACGCTGCCGCCCGGGAAACACACGCTCACCCTGCAATTCGGCGACGGCGGCCATCTATCATATGGGCCGGCGCTCAGTTCGACGATTACCGTCGAGGTGAAACCGTAAGCCGCGCGGCGTCGCCGGCTTGGGATACGCGCCTGTGGCGGATTAGGCGAAACATCATCGTTACGCTCGCAATCTTGCCGCCGCCGGCCATCGCGTGACGCGGTGGCGCGGCGGCGGCGTTGAGATTGGCTAGCGATCGGGACGTTTCAACCAGATTATCTACGAAGGCCCCGCTGGTTGACCGTCCTGCGCGGGCTGCTGGCCGGTCAGTTGCGACGCATCCGGCACGTAAGGGAAGACCTTCGAAGGCTTCGAAGCGACCGATTCCTTGCCGATGCCAAGACGGACGGGCGTGTTCGACGCAATCGTGAACATGACGTCCGGCGCGTTGTCGGTCAGCGAACGGCCGTTCCATCCCGTGAAGCCAAACGTCGCCTGCGTGCCAACTGTGTAAGGCAGCACGTTCGGGAAGAATCGATGCGCGACATTCTCCCCATAGGCGCGCGGGTCTTCCGACGTTCCAATCGCGCTGACGACGCCGGCGATCGCTTTGGCGACCAGCGCGCCATAGGTCGCAAAGTCGTCGGCCGGACGTCCCGCGTTGAGGCTGTTGCCGAGATTTTCGTTGAACTGCGTGAACAGCGGGTAAATCATCGGCAGGCCAATGCGGTTGATTGAGCGCCATCCCCCCGCGTCGGTGGCCAGCGTCGAGACCGCCCAGACGCCGACGCGGCGTCCGTGGCTCGCGTCCGGCAGTTCCGTGTCCGGGACTTCCAGCACAATCGCGTAGACGGTGTGCCCGGCGAACAAATTCTTCGCCTTGGCGGGGTCCCAGCCGGAGAGATTGATGGCGGCGCCGTCCTGGAACGCGTGGCCCACCGCGTGCAGCACGTCGGGCTCGATCCAGAATGGGTCGCCGGCCTTGCCGGCCCAGATGCGAAAGCCTCCCTCGGTGGCGACGACCTCGTCGGTGGCGCCCTTCGCAATGATATCGCCGGCCGCGTTCGGATCCGCGGCGTCGGCCCCCGCTATGCGACGCAGCACGGAGCGCTGCTTGCCGTTCGAGTCGCGTGCGTCGAAGGTGATGCGATAAGTGAGGTTTTCGACAGCGTCGCCGTCGGTATCGATCTTGAATTCGTACATGCCCTCGGGATGGTAACCGGGGACGGGGATGTTTCCGGCGATTGAGTGGCAGACGTTAATCGCGAACACAGTGCCTGTTTCACCGCGGAAAACATAGAGATCGGTGATGTCGAGGCGAACGTCCTGGCGAGCGATCGGTGAGTCGAGGTGATGGGACATGATGCTCTCACTTCTGTCCTTGCTTCGGGACTGAGCCTTTGTGAACATTGGCCCGGCCGTTGGCTTCGAGAGGTCTTGCATGAAGTCGGGGACGGGCGGCGACGTTCGGTTCCGCCTGGCGGCGCGTGGGGACCCTCCTGAGAGCCAAATCAGGCCATGATGCCCAGCCGCCGTGCGGACCGCGCCGAACCTAAATGCGCAGCTTGATCGCGTCCAGTCGTTGCTGCGCCCGCACGCGGAGGAGACGCCGATATATTCGGCGCCATTGTCGCACGCGCCGGGCGCAAGGCCGGCGGGTCTGTAAGAAAAATGCGAAGGCGGCGGGGCCGGCGCGGCGATCTTGACGACTTTAAAATGCGCGCGACGAACCGGGCGATAAGCTCACACGGGGATTTCCGACAGCTTCTTTATCAGCCGGTCTCGCTCGGCGATTTGCTGCGCCAGAATATCTTCGAATTGTTGAAGCATCGCTCTCGACTGCTGCGTATCCTGTCCTTGACTTTCGAACAAGGCGACCATCTGCCGTTGACGCGCGACAAGCTCCTCGCTCTGCGCAACGTGGTCTATGGCGAGCGACATTCGTTTCAATAGCGTGGCTCTATTCATGGTCTGGCGCTAGCACGCGCGGGACAGATGCACAGTCGAATGGATCAATGTGCGACGAATCGCCCTATTTTTGAGCTCAGCGTGTTGAGTTGACGCAGCTACAGTTGATCCAACGCAATTAAAGTCGCCTCGCTTTCGCTTAAAGCCAAATAGGCGGATCGCGGTTATTGGCGCCGGGCGGCTTTCGACTTCTCATTCAGCGACGGATACCTAAAGATGAAACTCAGCGCTCTCAACCAGATCAAAGGCAAGGTGGTTGACGTCAAAAAGGGCGTGACCACATCGCATGTGCGGATTGATCTGGGGCATGGGATCATCGTCACCTCGTCGATCACCAATGAAGCTGTCGATCTGCTATCCCTTTCGCCCAGCGACGAGGTCACCGCGATAATCAACGAGTTCGAGCATCATAATCGGAAAATGATGCCTAAATGGGCTGCGGAGGCAACTCCCGATGCGGCTATTTGCCGGTATTCGACAGCGCGTCTGCTGTCGCCGCTCGCGAGCCGACGCCGCGCCATGCGAAACATCGCGCGGCGTAACCTCGCTGTGGCCGCGCATCGCCTGGCGCGCGTTTGATTGCTGGCGGCCGGCTGCGTCACCTCGGCCGCCGTCCACTGCCCCGCCGACAATCAAACAACAGGAAAAACTAGACGGCGAGGTTGGCCGTCGTCAGGCAATAGGGACTAACGCCATACTGTGGGATATTGGAGATCATCGGCAGGATTTTGACGGGGGGATTTATCGGCTGGCCATTTTCGTTCAATTGCCCGTCCCAGGAATACAGCGCCGCATCGCCATCAGCGCCGGTGCAGTTGAAATAAAGGCTGCCGCCGAACGCCGCCATCGTGAACGGACATTCATTCCCCGCCGGAGCTTCGGTTAAATTGTGGGTGTTTGCCGGCGGTGGGCTGCCATTCCAGCTCGAGTTGTAAATATGTGTCCCTTCGCTGCCACAATACGAGTTGAAATTGTACCGCGAACTCTTGAAAATATGCGTCGTCGCGCCGGTGGAATCGCAGCAGAACAGACCGCGTCCAGATGTGGTGGGGGAGTCGTTCCCTGTAAAGTAGAGTTTGCCGTCGAATGAGGTGAGATTGTAGGGATCGAGACTTAATCCCGCATGGGACGAAGCCGCGACCTTCTTCGTCGTGGCTGGCGTTCCCTGCGACGTCCACAGGCCGCGAAACACATTACCCTCGCTGTCAACGCTATCGATGCCGGAAAAGAAGAGGGCAAAATTGTCATAGAGACTGATGAGTTCGATTGGGCCCTGCAAAATTTCGTTTCCAATCTTGATGGGAAATCGCAGGCCGGTCGCATGTTCAACGGCTGTGTACCATTCCAGTGAAACCAGATTGCAAGGCTGAAGATTGACGCCAACCCCGCTCAGCAGGGTAAAAACGGAGCCATCGAAATGATAAAGCCCAATCGTTCCGTCCGAAGCGGTCCCGCCCATGAACAGCTGCGGTTGTTTAAAAAGGTCCATCAGGTGCAGGTAAGCGCCGAGGTGGGACGTGGCGAGACAATAAGGATTGAAATTGTCGCCCATGCTGGGGGCAAGCGGGAGACTTAATCCGGCGCCGTTGGCGTCATAGGAGAAAAGATACTCGTTTCCGTCCGTGTAGACGCCGTTGAAAAAAAGCTTGTTGTAGGCGACCGTCAAATATTGCGGGTTGATCGACGAAGCGGTGAGCGCCGTGGTCCCCGCAATCGTCCCATTGGAAGACCACAGATCTCTGGTTGGAGGACCTGAATTGTCGTTCAAGCCGCTGAAATAGGCGTTTCCCATGTACGGGAAAAGACCTTGCGGGGTAAGGCCAAGAGCGCTGTTCGCCCCCGCCACGCCGGATAGGAGCTGGCCGCCGGCGCCGTCCGAAAAACCGAGATTTTGAAGTCCGGTCCCTTCGATGCCCTCGCTCGCGTAAAGGGAGATCCCGTTGTTGACCGGCGCCAGAACCGGCATTTGCACGTAGGGAACCCCAAGGGTCAGATCGAATGGGTTGATTGGGTCGACCGTTATCGCGGAGGTCTCCGCCGCGGTGCCATCGCTCTTCCAAAGCGCCTGAAAAGATCCGCCGCCGGAAGCGGTGACGGTCCCCAAAAAAATCAGATATTCCGGCATTGCAAATCCCCCCTAATGAAACTTGCCCCGAACTGGTCGGCGACGTTGCTGAAATCGGCCAGGATAAACGCGCGGATCGAAGCGGGTTTGACCTTCGCCGTCAATCACGAGCGCCAGTACGGTTCACTATATGTCCTCACATACGCGGGGGCATTATGTACTTTGATTTGCTGAAGCATTGGAGGGAACCGACTGGCGCCCGGAATCGCGCGGAGCAACGCACATCCCCGCCGCCGATCGCCGCCATTGAGGCGGCGAAGCGTTCTCGGTGTCCGCCAATTGGCGAACCCGGCGCCTGGCCGGTCGCGCCGCGTGTCAAATGACCAGCAGCGCTGCGCGCGCCCGCGCGCCGGCCTTAATGCCTGCGCAGACGATGCGTCGGATAGGCGAGGCGGAACTGTAAATCATTCCAAAAATCGGCCGGCTCGAGGTCCGTTATCGGGGCCACAATGATCTGTCGCTCCGGCCTCTCGGTATGAAGGTCAGTCCAGAGATCGAAAATAGGCGCCTCAGCCACCGCCATATTGTCGCGCGCCGCTGTCCGCGCCGCGCGGCGACCGGCGAATTGTGCGAAATCGATCAGTTCCATAACCCTAACCTCTAGCATCAGGCGAAATCCGCACCTCTAGCGGATCTATAGCGCAAAAACGGCCTACTGCGCCGGATTTGGCGATAGAAATGCGCCATTTCAAGCCCATTCGCAAATCCGGAGCGCGCGCGGCGCCGTTTCAGATCGAAAAGTAGCCGGCGCCGGGCGATCGCGGACACAAAAAGGGCCAGGCGCGACGGCCTGGCCCCAAAGTCCGGGAGTCATCAGCCGTGATCAGTCAGCCGACGACTCGCAGGATGCGCCAGACAGCGTCATGCGTCCTTAAGCGGAGTTTAAGATTTCATTAAAGTTTGCGCCGGGAAGCTTCCCCGCCGGGATCTTCAGGACGGTCCCGGACGAGCGGGCGTGGGCGGCGTCGTCGGCTGGTCCCGCGCCCGAAGGCGCCTTCGCCTCACGTTTACGCCGAAGCCGACCAGCGATGGGCGCGCCTAACGCTTGCCTTCGCCAACCGGCTTTTTCTTCGTCCGCGCCGCGCGCGCGCCTGGCTTTGCGTCCTCCAACACGCCAAGGCGCCCCTTGGCGATCTTGTAATGCGCCCAGAGCACCAGGGCCGCGATGGCGCGCCAGGGCCGCCACTGCTCGGCCTGCGCGATCAACTCGGACGCAGTCGGCCGCGCCGGCATGTCATAGGCGAGGCGGGCCGCCTCCTGCAAAGCGAGATCGCCCGCGGCGAAGGCGTCGGAATGCCCGAGGCAGAACATGAGGTAAATATCGGCCGTCCACGGGCCGATGCCTTTCACCGCGGTCAACGCGGCGTGGGCCGTGTCGGCCGGAAGGGCGTCAAGCCCGTCCAGCGACAGCGCGCCGCTCGTTATCGCCGCGGCGATCGCCCGTAAAGTCCGAATCTTGGGCGCCGACAGGCCGCAGGCTTTCAACGCTTCGTCCCGCGCCGCCTCGATCGTCGCCGGCGTCAGCGCTCCGAGTCGATTGAGCAGTCGGGCCGAGATCGCACTCGCGCTCGCGACCGAAAGCTGCTGCGCCATCACGATCAAGGCCAGGCCGTGGAATCCGGGGTCGCGTTTGCGCAGCGCCGGGCGCGCCCCGTCGGCGACGAGCCGCGCGATTACCGGATCGCGACGGCTGAGCTCTGCGAGACCTTCCGCCAGCGCCTCGTCCGTATCGAGAATGCGTATCGTCGCCTTCGCGCTGACGGGCTGCGCAATGTTGTTTCGCCAACTCATCGACTGGGCTCCCGCATCATTTTGCAATGAGCATTGCAGGCGACATGCTGCTCATTGCACATGACTGAAGCGAAGCGGCTCGCCGATGCGGGGTCAAGCCCGGTGGACCATCGGCTTGAATTTGGCGGCGAGAGCCACAAAATCTTGTCTTGCCTTGTTCTTGGTCCGGGGCGAAGTTGAACCCGAGGCCTGCGTCCTCGTGTTCGGCGTTCGGCGCAAAAAGCAAAAGGAGACGCCATGAAGGGACTCTGTCTATTGGCGGGCCTCGCTGCCGTCGGCGCGTCGGTCGGCTGTTGCAGTCCGGCGCTGGCAGGATGGCGTTTCGACCGATGGGGCTCGCGGGATCGTGGTTTTGACGATGGTTTTGCGGGCCGCAGCGTAGGCGTCAATCGTTTCGGACCAGCCGGGCAGACGCCGTTCAACCCTGCCGGCTCGACGCCATTCAACCCCGCCGGGTCCACCCCGTTTAACCCGGCTGGGTCAACGCCGGTCCCGCGCTAAACCGCTCTGCGCCGCGGATCGCTCAAGCGCTGCGCCAAGGCAGCGCCTTGCGCGCGGCTTCCGTCGCCACGGCGCCAGCGCTCCGTGCGAGCTCGCATGGCCAGCGCGAGCTGTCGTTGACGCCTTGGGGATTTCCGCCGCGGCCGGAATGTCCCGGTCGCAAACCTCCGGAAAATCACTTCGCCCCGCTGGCGCGACCGCCTCAAGGCCGAATGGCGCCGCCTTGTTGGTGCTCCCGGCCCATTGATTTCGCTGGCGCTCCCTAGGGGAATCGAACCCCTGTTTTCGCCGTGAGAGGGCGACGTCCTGGACCGCTAGACGAAGGGAGCGTGCGCGGTCGAAGCCCCGCTTCTATATCGGCGCGGCCGGCCCCGCAAGCCGCGCCTCGGTCCGAAGCGCCGATGCGACGGCTGGCGGGCCAAACCGCCCATTTGCCGGCGAACGCGCCATGTATTTCCTCTCCCCGCCCGCGCCGCGAGGTTGGCTGGTCTCCATGCGCGGTCTATCATTAGACTGCGGCTAAGCTCGCGAAAGCACATTGCGGGGAATTCGCGGCGATGCGTCGCCCGGACGCGGCGCGCGCCATACGGCGGGAATGCACATGACGGCCGGGAACGAATCGCTTGGCTTGCCCGCTCGGGCGCGGTTGGCGCAGGCGCTGCGGCCGGCGGCGCCGGCGATCCTGTTCGGCATGCGTCTGTGGGCTTCCGTATGCCTTGCGCTCTATGTCGCCTTCTGGCTGCAGCTGGACAATCCATCCTGGGCTGCGACGACCGCCGCGATCGTGTGCCAGCCGCAGCTCGGCGCATCGCTTCGCAAGGGTTCGTTCCGGATGATCGGAACCGTGGTCGGCGCAGTGGCGATAGTGATCCTGACGGCCTGTTTTCCGCAAAATCGCGTCGGGTTCCTTCTCGGATTGACGCTCTGGGGCGCCGCCTGCGGCTTCGTCGCCACCCTCCTGCGCAATTTCGCCGCCTACGCAGCGGCTCTGGCGGGGTTTACCGCCGCGATCATAGCCAGCGACGAACTTGGCGTGAATTCCGGGCCGAGCTCGCAGGTTTTCATGCTCGCCATCATCCGCGCCACTGAGATCATGATCGGCATCGTCTGCGCCGGCGTGGTTTTGGCCGGCACCGACCTTGGCGACGCCCGCCGCCGGCTCGCCGCCCGGCTTGCCGCTCTTTCGGCGGAGGTCGCAGGTCGTTTCGCCGCCGGCTTCGCCGTGCCGGGTCCGGATCAACCCCAAACCCGCGCCATGCGGCGCGAGCTTACCCGCCGCGTCATCGCCCTCGATCCCATCATCGATACGGCGATCGGAGAAGCCTCGGACCTGCGCTATCGCTCCAGGACCCTGCAAACGGCGGTCGGCGGTCTATTCACGGCGTTGTTCGCCTGGCGGTCGGTCGCGCTTCACCTCGAAGCGCTCCCCATCGACGAGGGCCTTCGGCAGGCGGCGATCGTTCGGCGAAAGCTGCCTCCGGAAGTGGAGTCGGCGCTGGCTCAAAGCGATCCGACAGGCTGGGTCGCCCATCCGTCGCGCTTGCGGGAGGCCTGTGCGGCGGCGGCGCGGACCTTGATTGCGTTGCCCGCCGCGACGCCCTCGCTTCAACTTCTCGCTGACGGCGCCGCGGAAGCCATGCTCGGCATCGCCAGCGCGCTCAATGGTCTGACGCTGCTCAGCGATCCCGCTCATGCGCGCGAAGAGACGCGCGCAACTGCGCGCCTGCATGTTCCCGACTGGCTGCCCGCCATAATCAACGCTCTGCGCGTGTTCGTGACGATCGGGCTTGTGTCGCTTTTCTGGATCGTCACGGCATGGCCAAGCGGCGCGCTCGCGATAACCTTCGCAGCCATCGTCTCCATTCTTCTGTCGCCGCAGGCCGATCAAGCTTACCCGGCGGCGATGCTTTTTCTGCTTGGCGCCAGCCTCAGCGCCGCGCTCGCCGCCTTCGTCAAATTCGCGGTGTTGCCGGACGTACAATCGTTCTTAGGGCTGAGCCTTGTCCTGGGCGCGGTTCTGGTTCCACTCTCCAGCCTTATCGCCCTGCCGTGGCAGCCCGTCGTATTCACCGCCGCGACCGCCAACTTCATTCCATTGCTCGCGCCCACCAATGTGATGACCTATGACGCGCAACAATTCTACAACTCCGCGTTGGCCATTCTCGCGGGGATCGGCGCCGCCGCGCTCGCCATGCGTCTGCTGCCGCCGCTTTCGCCCGCGACGCGGGCGCGCAGGCTGCTCGATCTGACGCTGCGCGATCTGCGCCGCCTCGCAGGGTCGCGCGGGGACCTCACGCGCAGCGCGTGGGAAAGCCGCATCTACGGACGCCTGCTGGCGTTGCCGGAAGCAGCGGATCCGCTGCAACGCGCGGAGCTTTCGGCGGCGCTTTCGGTTGGATCGCAGATCATTCGGCTTCGCACTGTCGCGCCGCGGTTTGGGCTCGGCGCCGAACTCGACACGGCGCTCGACGCCCTGGCGCAGGGGGAAAGCGCGATTGCCGCCGCGCAACTCGCCGAGCTCGATCGCGGCCTCGCCGCGCGCGCCAATGACCGACCGGGCGCCCGCGTTTTGCTGCGCGCCCGCGCCAACATTCTCGCCATGTCTGAAGCGATGAACGAATTCGCTCCCTATTTCAATTCGGGGGCGCGCGCATGAGCTTCACCGAGGTCAATGTCTTCGGCGTCTACCTCGCCCCGATAGCGTTGATGATGCCGGCGGCGTGGCTTATGCTGATGGCGTTGCGTCGCCTCACGGCTCGCTTCGGCGTGCTGCGCCGGGTCTGGCATCCGGCGCTGTTCGAGTTCGCCGTCTACATAATACTACTCTCGGGCATTATCCTTCTGATCGCCCGCCGGGGTCGCTGATGTCCGGCGTCGAACTCAAATCAAAACCTCTCGCGGCTCCCGCAGGCGCCCGCGCCGCCTTGCGCCCGCGCCCGCGCATTTTGCCGGTGTTGGTCACGCTGGCCGTGGTCGCGGTTGCGGCATGGTTCGGCTGGCAGGCGTGGCAATTCTACATGGGCGCGCCATGGACGCGCGATGGCGCCGTGCGCGTTTATGTCGTGACGATCGCGCCGGAGGTAGCGGGCCGCATCGTTGCGCTGCCGGTTCGCGACAACCAGTTCGTGCACAAGGGCGACCTCCTGCTGGAGATCGATCCGACCGACTACAGGATCGCCGTGCGCCTGGCCGAGGCTGCGGTCGCGCAGGCGCAAGCCGTCGCCCAGAACGCGCAGGCCGAATCCGACCGGCGGCAAAGTCTCGACCTTCTCGCGGTGACGGTGGAGGAAAAACAGACCTACGCCAGCCGCGCCCTGAGCGCGCAGGCGAGTTATCAACAGGCGCAGGCCAACCTCGACACCGCGCGCGTCAATCTCGATCGCACGCAAATCCGCTCCCCGGTCAACGGCTACGTCACCAATCTGTTGGCGCAGCTCGGCGATTACGCCAACATCGGGCAGATCAAGATCTCCGTCGTCGACGCCGATTCCTTCTGGGTGGACGGCTATTTTGAGGAGACCTACCTCGGAGCGATACGCGAAGGCGATCCCGCCAGCGTCAAGCTGATGGGCTATAGCCAACCCATTCGCGGCCACGTCGATAGCATCGCGCGCGGCATCAATGTTCCCAATGCGCAGCCAAATGCTTCGGGGCTCGCGTTGGTCAACCCGATCTTCACCTTCGTGCGTCTGGCCCAGCGCGTGCCCGTCCGCATTCATCTCGATGCGGTTCCGGACGGCGTGACGCTCGTCGCCGGCATGACCGCGACGGTGCAGATCAACCCACAGCATGCGCCGGGCTCTACGGCGTTGCGGCAAGCGCCGCCGGCGCCCCAGGCGGCGGCGCCAGCCCTTCCCGCCGCGCTGGTCGCCGCGCAGCCGGCGCCGCCCCAGCCTGAGGTCAAAGCCGAAGAGCACAAGGAAAGCGGCGATCCCGTGAAGAACGTCAGTGCGCAAGAATGCTCCAACGACCAGGGCAAAGCGTGTCCGCCACGCGGGGCGCCCGAATCGATACGCCGCCGCGCCCATCGGCACAGATCGCGCTGAAGCGTGCGCCAACGGCGCCAAGACTGCCAGCGCCCTCCGCTTCCGCCGCCGTCTGCCCTTTTTTGGACGGAATGTCGGGAACGCGCCCATTTGCGTCATTCATCGGACTAACCGCAGCATCTGAAATAAGTCGTTCGCCAAAACCCGCGTCGGGAAAGCAGCCCAACTGCGTGAGCCAACCTGCCTTTGGCTTGTCCGCACTCAAAGCGAAGTCTTGGACGTCCCTGAAGTTGAGCTATTCGGAAGAATTTGGCTTTTAACCGCGAAGCCTCTCGAGATTTGCGAGCAATACGGCTATTGCACCAGCGCCGCCAGCGACTACTAGAGGAACATTCTCGCCAATCGACTTAACTTGCGTATGGTCCATTAGTTTAAACGCAACAGATAAAAAAATGCCCGTATAAAATAACGGCAGAGCAATAAGTAAGGCGGATATCGTGAGAATAGACAGAGATTGTATAGCTAGCGCGTCAGCGGCTTTGGCACGAATGTTTTTGACCTTAATCACAACAGTGTATCCGCAGAAAGCAACAAATATATTGAATATGGCTTGTACCCACAGATTCAGCCATTGGTCGGCGTAGTGGTAATTTATGTATGTTAACGGACCAACGATCCCAAGAATTAGTAGATAAACAATCAACCGCGCCGCTTGACGTGGCCATCCGTTCCAAAAGCAAAAAGTCGTCGTCAGTCCCACGCAGGCGGGATAGCCCCAAAAGAAGAGATTATCGACGTGGACATAGCCAACGACTAAAGGCCAGTTCTCAGGCCAACGAACCCAGCTTCCGACATTCATCAGACGCTCTTCAAGTATGTCGCGGCCTAAAAGGTTAATAACCAGGACGAGGCAGAAGGCTACCGTGCCTGCGGCGATGGCAGCGAAGTGGGTAAGCAACTGAGAAAGTTTCAAAGTTGGCGCGCCCCCGTCCGAGTTGGGTTGAGCCAACAATATCTGAGCATTGGGCTTTTATGAATTAAGAAAACGCGCCGCGTCTAAGGTTGCGGCCGGTGGATAACCGCCGCGTCCGTATCCACGCACAAGCCAATGGTCGTGGCCAGGTCACGAACAAGCTCGCAGCCATGGCCACGAACAGGGACAGGGCCAAGCGCACGCGCCAGGTCGGATCCAGAGGTGGCGCGAGACTGGGGCGATGGTCGGCGCACACGCGAGGCGCGTAGCACCCCCGTCTGCTTTGTAGGGCGTCCAAAACGGCCGTTCCGCTATCGGCCCGGAATTGGCATTCGCCTTCGGCCACTTCGCGCCCATTTGTGCCGTTTCAACGGCACCGTTGCTCCGAAGTGGACCTACGGCTCGGAGGCGCAGACGGCCAGGACGGGTGGTGAGTAGCCAAGGAGACTTCTAGCGTCTCCAAACAAGAATAATTATGGCCGGAAGCTATTTCGCGCCTGCACGGCCATTTGGATCGCCGAGTTGCTTTGCGCTGGCTTTCGCAACCGGTTGCCACTTAAATCCGTCGCGAAGTGGATTTCATCACCGGCAAGATTCGGAAAGCAAGCCTCGAGGCCGATCCCTACATATCGTGCAAGTACGGCCGCCTCGACAAACGCATTCAGGTAGGCTTTCGTCAAATCTGAATTGACATTCGGGACCAACAGCAACTTCTTAGAAGCTTCGTGAATGGAGCGTGCTGTAGAGTCATATGTTTCGTGTGTCCATTGGTTTGTAAGCGCACCATTTAGGCGTCCTATGCCCGGAAAGAATTGCTTCGCTGGCCCGATTACTTCGCTCGGGATTTCGAGCCCGTTACTAATGA
The DNA here is from genome assembly GCA_963715715.1 of uncultured Alphaproteobacteria bacterium. Lineage (GTDB taxonomy): Bacteria > Pseudomonadota > Alphaproteobacteria > Rhizobiales > Beijerinckiaceae > Methylocapsa. The sequence goes on from OY970269.1 coordinate 3,613,746, forward strand.
ATCGCGCCATCTTTTTGGGGTCGTGGTGAACCGTTACGGCCGTCGCTATGGTCTCAAGCGCTCCCCGAAGCGCAATTTTACCAGGGCGAATCCAGCCTGAACTGAGCGTATATACGGCAGAAATTATGTCAGACAGGCCATTAAAAAACATTAGAAAAACGACTTCTGCTTCCTCACTATCCAGATCGAAAACAGGCTTATTTAATCGTCCAACGATATTATTCGTTTCATTTATCACAAACCAAACTGCGCCATATGCATCGCGCCATGCAGATGGCATATCTAGCTGTCGATTGGCCTTTGCGAGCATCGCAACTTGTTTATTGATAGGCGGAGCCTCCATTCTCTCCTTCCCCTTTCGCCTTTCTTGCACGTCTCATAATTCTTGAATTTTGCACCATTGAAACCTAGGCTCGGTTATTCTTCGTCGTTATACCGCTGACCATAGGCGCGGCGCGCAAGATATGTCCACGTAGGATGCCAGTCGTTCAAGAAAAGTTCCAATCCTTCAGCGGTGCGTATGTCCTTTCCGCTGTAAAGCACCTTTTTATTCTTGCGGTGCTCCTTGCGGTTTTCGGGGAAAAAGCTGTGCGCGAAGGCATTACGTAGCGCATTGACTCTGCGAATTGTCTTGGTGGTTTGGCTCGGCAGTGGGTCGATGGCGTGGACAAGCTCCATCTTTTTGAGGAGGTACATCTCATCAAGGACATGATGCGTGAAGGTCTCGAATTTTTTCGTTCGCCATAGTTTCCCGAAATGAAGCAGATTCTTTGGCTGCTTGAAAAAGTAACGGGCGATAAGGTCTGACAGTATCTCGTCCAAGAGCGTGTAGCGCGTCACCATTTCCGCGACGATCATTTTGTTAATGGCGTTCCTCAGGAGCGGAATGCGCGCATCTGGGTCAGCCTCTTCGATCATCCGGTAGTTGAGTTGCGTCAACCTCGCGATACCGTCGGCTTCCCTGAAAAGCTCTCGTTGCCTCCTAGAGTCGGGACCCATAAAGGATTCCCGGCGGGACAAATTTGTGATTCACCGTTCCCGAGGGGGACGGCTCATGATTTGCGACTATTTTTGGCTTTCGGACGATCAGTTTGCGCGGCTCCAACCGTTTTTGCCGACGGACACGCGGGGCAAGCCGCGCGTTGACGACCGTCGGGTCATCAGCGGGATTATTCATGTGCTCAAATCCGGCGGCCGCTGGATCGACGCGCCGCAGGTCTATGGCCCGCGCAAGACGCTCTACAACCGCTTCGTCCGCTGGGCGGCGAAAGGCGTTTGGGTCGACATGTTTCATGCGCTGGCGTCCGCGGGCGGTCCGCCCGCGCAGGTGCTGATCGACAGCTCCGCCGTCAAGGCTCATCGTTGCGCCGCCGGGGCGAAAGGGGGGAGCGCGCTCAGGCGATCGGCCGCTCGCGTGGCGGCAGAAGCACGAAAATCCATGCTCTGACCGACGCCGCCTGTCGCCCCATCGCTTTTCTGCTTACTGGCGGCCAGGTCGCCGACTGCACGGCCGCCGCCCTGCTTTTGGAGAAGATGCCGCAAGCCTCGATCCTGCACGGCGATAAAGGTTACGACAGCAACGCCGTCCGCCGGCAGGCCGAGGACAAGGGCGCGATGCCCAATATTCCGCCCAAATCGAACCGGCGCTGGAAGAACTGCTTCTCGCCTCATCTTTATCGAAACCGCAACGCCATCGAGCGCATGTTCTGCCGCCTCAAGGACTACCGTCGGATCGCCACACGATACGATCGTCTCGCCAGAAACTTCCTTGCGGCCGTTTCTCTCGCCGCAACCGTCAGCTACTGGATATGAGTCCCGACCCTAGTAAGCGCCATTGATCCTCCGCTAGAAACGTATTGATTCTTGCACGGTCGCACTTGAGGCGTGACAAACGCGCCCGCCTTGTGTCTACGCGTGGCGACAGGTGACGCAGATACAAAGATTGAAATTAGCAACCGGTATCATCAGCGGAAAATAGCTGCTCGCCCCTGAATTCGGGAATCCCTGCGAGTGCGTCGTTCTTGATTTTTGGACGATGCCGAACGAGCGCGGCAGGTCAAGTACAGCCGATGGCCGAGCGAACGCGAACGGCCGCGTCGGCGCTCCGCTCGTCCAAAGCCGTCGCTCCCCTTTCGGCCCTATCCTGCTGTTCGGATGGTAGGCTCTCCGGTCCGCTCTTAGCGCTTCGGAGACATTCGAAGGGCCACCCAAATTCGCCCCAACGCTTGCGCGCTCGGGCGAAGCGCATAAATTGCGCTCATGGCTTCTCCCGATACCGCGCCCTCCCTCGATCCGCCTTTGCCGCGTCCGCCGGCGCCCGCGCCTCGCGCCGCGCCGCAAGGGCCGCTCGGCACCATGTGGACGCTGCGCAAGAACCCGATCGAGACCTGGACGAAATTCCATTTCGAGGCGCCGATCATCGTCGGTCCGACCATCCTCGGCACGATCGCCGTCGTCAGCGAGCCGGCCGCGATCAAACGCTTCCTCGTCGACAACGCGGCAAATTACGCCAAGGACCGCCTGCAAAAACGCATCCTCGAGGGCCTGCGCGGCGGCGTTCTTCTCGCCGAGGGCGAGCAATGGCGCAAGCAGCGCCGCACGCTGGCGCCGCTGTTCGCGCCGAAGACGGTGGCGGGCTTCGCCGCCGCCACCGATGAATCGGCGCAAAATCTCGTCGCGCGCTGGCGGCGGCTGCGCGAAGGGCGCGTCCTCGACATCCAGCCGGAAATGGCGCGCGTGACGCTCGACGTGCTCGGCCGCACCATTTTTTCCGATGGCCTCGGGCGCGAGCCGGCCGAATTCACCGGCGCGCTGACGCGCTATTTCCTGACGCTCGGGCGGCCCGATCCGTTCGATCTTTTGAATTTTCCCGACTGGGCGCCGCGCCTCACCAAGCTGACCAGCGGCGGCGCGATGAGTTTTTTCGAGGATATCGTCGACAATCTCGTCGCACGGCGGCGGCGGGCGCTGGCCGAGGACAAGGACGCGGCGCCACGCGATATATTGACTTTACTTCTCGAAGCCGAAGACCCTCAGACCGGCGTCGGCCTCACCAGCGCCGAGGTGCGCGCCAATATCGTCACCTTCATCGGCGCCGGCCACGAGACCACCGCCAACGCGCTGATCTGGTCGCTGTTCCTGCTCTCGCTGTCGCCGCACTGGCGTGCGCGGCTCGCCGCCGAAGCCGACGCGGTGCTGGCCGGCCCGGTCGAAGCCTATGCCGAAGGGCTGGTCGAAACCCGCGCGGTGATCGAGGAAGCGATGCGGCTTTATCCGCCGGTCGCCAGCATCAGCCGCGTCGCGCTCGATTGCGACGAGCTCGCCGGCCGGCGCATCCGCAGGGGCACGATGGTCATGGTGTCGCAATGGGTGCTGCACCGGCACAAGCTGCTGTGGGACGAGCCCGACGCCTTCGATCCGCGCCGCTTCCTTCCGGTTGCGCGCGATAAGATCGACCGCTACGCATATCTGCCGTTCGGGGCCGGGCCGCGCATCTGCATCGGCGCCGCCTTCGCGCTGCAGGAGGCCGCGATCGTGCTCGCCCATATCATGCGATCGTTCACGCTCGAGGTTCAAAAAGGCTATGCGGTGAAGCCCGCCCAGCACATCACGCTGCGTCCGGAAGGGGGCCTGCCGATGGTCCTGCGCCGGCGCGCCAAGGCGTGAAACAGGGGGTGTTTCACGTGAAACACCCCCCTAAACCTGTTTCACGTGAAACAGGTTTTTGACCGGTTCCGCCGCCCGATCGGACAGGCCCTTACGCGCCGCCGAGCCGATCCTGTCTAGCCGAGCGGATAGGCCGCCTCGACGACATATGGCCCGCCGCCGGTCGTGGCGCGCGAGGAGAACAGCACGAAGCGCTGCGCCTCGAACCGCCGCGAGAAGAAAAACCCGCGCGAGGAGAGGTAATCGGCTACCGCCATGGACGAGGCCGCCCTGAGCCGCGCCAGCGTCACATGCGGCGTAAACTTACGTGGCTCAGGCGGGATTCCGATACGACGCAACAGCCGCTCCTGCTGCGCCTGCAGCTCGACGAGGGGCGTCGCCGGCTTCGCCTTGGCGACGATGGCGCGCGGCTTGGCGCCGCCGAACGAGTCCAGCGTCTCGATGGTGACTTCGAAGGGCTTGCGCCTGATCTGCTCCAGCGAGGAATGCACGTCGCGCGCGGTGGCGTCGTCGATATCGCCGATGAAGCGCAGGGTGATGTGGTAGTTCTCGACATCGATCCAGCGCGCGCCATAGAGGCCGCCGCGCATCATGCCGAGGTCCATGGCGAGATCCTGCGGGATCTCAAGGCCCGTGAAAAGGCGAGGCATGGTCCCTCCTCATCATACGGCCAAGGTCGCTCGACAAGGGGCCGAATCAGGCAGCCGACGCCGTATCATTTTCCTTTAGCAAATTTCGCCGCAGGCGAAAATCCGCCCCTGCCGCCATCGCGAGGAAATCTCAATTGCCCGCGGGCTTGTCCCCAAGCGCGGCGAGAAGCAGCCGCGCGGTCGGCAGAATGTTCTCCACGATGGTCTCAACCCCCGCGGCATTGGGATGCAGCCCGTCCGCGAACGTCAGTTGCGGATGGCCGGACACGCCGTCGAGGAAAAACGGATAAAGCAGCGCGCCATATTTGGCGGCGAGATCGGGATAGATGGCGTCGAATTCCTCGCGGTAGTCACGACCGAGGCTGGGGCTCGCCAGCATGCCGGCGATCAGCACTTTGACGTTTTTCTCCTTGAGCCGGGCGAGGATGGAATCGAGCGAGGACCGCGCCGTTTCGGGGTTCAGCCCGCGCAGCATATCGTTTGCGCCGAGTTCGAGGATCAGTCCGTCCGCGCCCTCGCCGAGCGACCAGTCGAGCCGCGCAAGACCGCCCGACGTGGTGTCGCCGGAGACGCCGGCGTTGACGATCGAGACGTGATAGCCCTCCTTGCGCAGCGCCGTTTCGAGCACGGCGGGGAAAGCGGCGTCGGCGGGCAGGAAAAGTCCCGCCGTCAGACTATCGCCGAGCGCGACGAGCTTTATCACGCGGGAGCTCTCTTGCGCGCCCGTTTCCGGGCTCATTTGCGGGTTCTCCTGTGGTCCCGGCGCGGCGCGGGCGGCGCGCGGCCCGGCGGCGAGCGCAGCGAGCAGCAGCGCGCCGGCTTGGAGGAAGCCGCGCCGATCCTTATATCGGGAGGCGTTCGTGCGGTCGGCGGCGTCGGGAACGGGCGGCTGACGCGGAGTTTTGGATGTCATGGATGGATGAACCCGCGGTTGAACTTCAGGATGTGCATCTAAGCCTCGGGAGAGGCGCTGCAAGGGTTCATATTCTCAAAGGTCTATCATTATCCATCGTGCGCGGCGAGACGGTGGGCCTCGTCGGCCCTTCAGGATCGGGCAAATCGACGCTGCTCATGGTGCTGGCCGGGCTGGAGCGCGCTGACTCCGGCGCCGTGCGGGTCGCGGGCCAGAGCCTTGAGGGCTTAAGCGAGGATCAACTCGCGCGCTTTCGCGGCCAGAACATCGGCATCGTGTTTCAGAGCTTCCACCTGATTCCGACCATGACCGCGCTGGAGAATGTCGCCATTCCGCTCGAACTTGCGGGCGACCCCGACGCTTTCTTTCGCGCCGAGGCCGAACTTCAGGCCGTCGGGCTCAAGGAGAGGCTTCGCCATTACCCGGCGCAACTCTCCGGCGGCGAGCAGCAACGCGTCGCGCTGGCGCGGGCGCTGGCCCCGAACCCTTCGATTCTAGTCGCCGACGAGCCGACCGGCAATCTCGACGCGGCGACGGGCGAGAGCATCATAGAACTCATGTTCGCGCTCCGCCGCGACCGCGGCGCGACGCTAGTGCTCGTCACCCATGATCCAACGCTCGCGGCGCGCTGCGACCGAACGGTCAAGGTCAATTCGGGACGAATTCGAGCGCGGCGCGATCGCGGTGGGCAAGAGCGGCCCCTTCAGCGAATAAGACTCGGCCGCTGGCGTCTTCGCGGTTTCGACGGCGAGTATTTTTTTACTTCTGCGAAAGACCGAGCGATCATGTCCTGGCGCCGCATCAAGATTTCCCGCTTCGGCGGCCCCGAGGTCCTCGAAATCGTAACCGAGACGACGGTCCCCGACCCGGGCCCTGGCGAGGTCCGCATCAAAGTACTCGCCGCCGGCGCCGGCTTTACGGATGCCTTCATCCGGCGAGGCCGCTACCCGGATTTCAAGGGCCCGCTCCCATTCACGCCAGGCTATGAACTGGTGGGCCTGGTCGAGAAGACTGGCTCCGGCGTGGAGACGCCGCGCGAAGGGCAAATGGTCGCCGATCTATGCGTCGTCGGCGGCTACGCCCAATACGCCATCCGCCCCGCACGTTATCTCGTTCCTGTTCCCGACGGGGTCGACCCGGCCGAAGCGGCTTGCATTCCGCTCGCCTATCTCACCGCGTTCCAGATGCTCACCCGTTACCGCCATCTGCCGCGGGGCTCGACGATCCTCGCGATCGGCGGATCGGGCGCGGTCGGTACGGCGCTCCTCGATCTGGCGCGCTATCTCGGCCTCAAAGCGATCGGCACCTGTTCGGCCGCCAACCTGCCTGTGGTCGAACGCTTCGGCGGCAAAGCGGTCGACTACCGCGCTGGCGACTTCGTCGGGGCGGTGCGCCACCTTGCAAGCGGGCGCGCTGGCGGCGCTGGCGTCGACGCTGCCTTCGATGCGATCGGCGGCGCGCATTTCGAGCGATCTTTTGCCTCCCTCGCGCCCGGCGGGCTGCTTATAGGCTATGGCTCGCAAACCATGGCGATCGGCAGGGAAGGCTTAGTTTCGGCAGGGCTCGGCTTGCTGCGGCTGAAACTCTGGGACAGGCTGAGCTTCCTGTTCCGCGGCCGTCGCGCGCTTTGGTACAGCATCACCAGCCGACGCCGGACACATCCGGAGGAATTCCGGGCCGACATGGCCGCTTTGTTCGAGCTGCTAAGTAATGGGACTATTCATCCGCTCGTCGTCGAACGCCTGCCGCTCGAAGCCGCGAGTAAGGTCCACGCCCGGATCGACGCGGGTGGGCTCGGCGGCAAGATCGTGCTGATGCCCTGGGCGGAGGCGTAACGCCGCTGTCGCATTTCCTGCGGCGCAATTTTTGGAACAAGGCTTTTCTATCGGGGCCGTCGGCTTCCTTGCACGAAGCGATGCTGCGACCGCAAGTGCGGGCGAGATCGTCAGAACGCGCGTCGCTGTCAGTCGTGTGCGGAGTTGAAGCTGCGTAGTTTATTAAAGCCGGCGCTCATCGAATGAGCGCCGAACCCGACGGCCGCCTCACCCAGGACAAGCCGGCGCCATCGAACAGCGCATTGCGGCTGGTCAGCTTTGACCAAAGGCTCTCCGCGCCGGGGTCGCGGAGAGAAGATGTTTTAGCGATCAAGGCGATGGCGCATAAACGATGATGCTGTCCCAGAAGGCGCAGCGATGTTCGGCCGAGAATTCGGCGTCCGTCATCGTCGTCAGGCCTTTGGGCTCAAGATTCTCCGACAGAAGAACCGGGTCGCTCGGGGTATAGCGCGGCCAGGGGTTGTCGCCAAAGCCGTTCGGATTTCCCGTCCATGCGAAGTTTGTCCACAGCGTGACGAGTTGATCGGAGAGCCGCTGCTGCTTGTCGTTGAGCGGGTGCGGCGTCCCGAGAGGACCGCCGTGATAGAGCGGCCAATAATATTGCAGGTCGCCGGTGTGATAGGCTAGCGGTGTGAAGCCAGGCATCTGAGGGAAGTAGAAAGGCGCGGTCTGGTCGCGGAATTCATAGGCGTAGAGCGGCGTCTGACTGGCCAGAATATGTTCGAGCCGGCGCGCCTTGCAGGTCGAAGCGTTGATGATCCCGTCTGTTTCCGTGGCGGCCCATTGCAGTTGCGGGGTCGGATAGGCGGTGCCAAGCGGATATTGCGCAAGGACGGCCGCGACCGTGCCCGGCGGATACGCCGGCGGAGCGCCGCCTGGCGCGGCATTGCCGCTGAACGTGCTGGTGACATAGGCCTGATATTGAGCTTCGGTGAGCGGCGCGCGCGGCGATTCGAAATACTCGGTCGGCGCGATGAAGAAATTGCCCTCATTCTCCGCGCTCCCGACGATGATCGGAACATGATTGAAGTCGCCATTTTCGAACGCGGTGATCGCCACGGGCGGAAGTATTTTTCCGTCGCCAATCATGCCCGCATCATAAGCGCTGCCGCCCTGGGTCGTGCCCGCGAAGGACTCAACCGTCGCCGCCGGCAAGGCGCGCAGGCACGCAGCGACCGCGGGACCCGTTCCCGATCCGCAGCCGGCGGCGACGGCGAAATTCACGCCTTTCGTTTCGGCGATGCTTAAAGGCGTCAGCGGTGGGAAAGGACCGCTTTCGGAGATCACTTTGTCGAACAGGCCCTTGGAGAGCGGCGACAACATCTGCGCGGCCGCGTTCCAGGCCCCGGCCGATTGGCCGAAGACCGTGATGTTGTCCGGATCGCCGCCGAAGTTCGCGATGTTCTGCTTCACCCACTTCAGCGCAAACTGGTTATCGAGGATGCCGTAGTTGCCGAACAGGTGGCCTTCGTTATCCAGCGCGGGATGCGCGAGGAAGCCGAACAGGTTGAGGCGATAGTTGAAGGTCACAACCACGGTGCGTCCCTGAAGGGCGAGCTTGCTTCCGTCATAATCGTTGCTCTCGCCGTCGGCGTCGCCGCCGCCGTAGCTAAAGAACATGACGGGAAGCTTCTCACGCCGCTCTCCGTAGGTAGGGCGCTCCTCATCAGCCTGCCGGCCGTCTGTCCCAGGGACCGGCGTGAATATATTGAGATAGAGACAGTCCTCATTGCTGTTCGCCGGGCCGTCAAAGGGGCTTACGGTGACCTCGGCGCACTGCGGGGCGTAGGCGGTCGCCTGAAGCACGTTTCGCCATGGCGCATGCTTTACGGGCGGCATCCAGCGCAGATCGCCGACCGGCGCCGCCGCATATGGAACGCCGAGGAACTCGGCGATGCCTTTCGTCTGGAATCCCTGCACCGCGCCTTGATCGGTCTGCACGATAGGGGCGCCGAACGCGCAGGCCTGCATCGCAGCGACAAGCATGGCGAAGAAGACCGTCATTCCAAGCGCCAGATAGCTGGCCGGCGCTGCTCTTAAGCCGCCTCCGCGCAGCGATCTGAAGAGCCCTGGCTCCGAAAGCTCGAACATGTTCCCCCCTTGTGTATGCTTCGTCGCTGGTTCGCACGCGCTGGCGCGGCTTGGTCTTCGTGATTCCGGCCTGTCAGCCCCGAAACATAAGGATGGCGGCTTGGAGCGGTCTTCCACGAAATTCCGGCCCTATCGAAATCTGGATATTTGGGCCGCCCCGCATATGTCTGGGTATAGACTAATTGGGTAAATGCGCTGGAAAGGACCGCGCCTATGTGGCCTATCTATCTGCAATCGCTGGCCCCGCGCCGTCGCCCGTGAATTTTTTCGATCTCTCCGGCGTCAATCCGCGCGCGGAGCAGTTTTTGACGCTCGTCGACGCGGTGGGCGTGAAGATCGAGCGCATCGTTTCGCACGGACAGGCGAGCCCGCCGGGATTCTGGTACGACCAGGATTTTGCGGAGTGGGTGCTCGTTCTCGCTGGTTCGGCGGCGCTGCGTTTCGATGGCGAGGCCGCCGCCCGGGTTTTGCTGCCGGGCGATCATCTCTTCATTCCGGCGCGGCGGAAACATCGGGTCGAATGGACCGATGCGGCCGGTGCGACGATCTGGCTCGCGGTGCATTTGCGCTAACTGAGGAGAGCTTAAAGGCGTGAACGCTTTCGATTCGCTCCCCTCTGAAGGCTCGAGCCGCCTGCGCGCGCCTCTTTTCCTGCGCATCGCGCTGCGCGGCCTGCGCGGCGGCCTCAGCGGCTTTGGCGTTTTCCTCGCCTGCATCGCGGTCGGCGTCGCTGCCATCGCGGGCGTCGGCTCGGTTTCGCTGTCGCTGAAAGACGGGCTTGCGCGGGAGAGCCGCGCCATCCTCGGCGGCGATCTCTCCTTCGATCTCGCCCAGCGCGAGGCGAGCCCGCAGGAGCGCGCCTTTCTCGCTGCGCAGGGCCGCTTCTCCGCCGTCACGCTGATGCGGGCCATGGCGCGCACGCAAGGGACGGGCGGCGACGCTGCGATGGTCGACATCAAGGCGGTTGACGCCCTCTATCCGCTCGCCGGCGGCGTGGGTCTCGATCCGCCGGGGCCGCTCGCCGAGGCGCTCTCCCAACGCGCCGGCGCCTTTGGCGTCGCGGTCGATCCCGCCTTTTTGCCGCGGCTTGGCCTTTCCCTGGGCGAATCCTTTTCGATTGGCGACGGGCGCTATCGCGTCGCCGCGCTTTTGACCCGTGAGCCGGACCAGTTCGCGGGCGGCGTCGGCTTCGGGCCGCGCGTTCTGATGAGCGAAGCGGCCCTCCGCGCGACGGGACTGATCCAGCCCGGCGCGCTGACCCATTGGATCTATCGCGTCGCGCTCGACGCGGCAGGCATGGCCGCGCCAGCGAGCGACGCGGCGGTCGCCGGGCGCGCCGCGCTGGCGCGAAACCTGTTCCCGGACGCCGGATGGGAGATGCGCACGCGCGGCAATGTCTCGCCGCAGTTCTCTAAAAATCTCGACCGCTTCACGCAGTTCCTGACCCTTGTCGGCCTCACCTCGCTAGTCATTGGCGGCGTCGGCGTCGCCAATGCGATCCGCGCCTTTGTCGCGCGCGAGCGGGCGACGGTGGCGACGCTGAAATCGCTTGGCGCCAGCGGGGCGACGGTTTTTGCGATGCTGCTGACGCAGGCGATGCTGATCGCCTGTCTCGGCATTGCGCTTGGGGGCGTCCTCGGCGCCGCGCTGCCCTATCTCGGGGCCTTCGCCCTCGGGGCGCTGCTGCCATTTCCGCTGGTCCCCGCCATCCATCCGGGCGCGATCGGCGCAGGCGCACTCTATGGCTTTCTGACCGCGCTCGCCTTCTCCATCGCGCCGCTCGGGCGCGCCCATGACATTCCCGCCCAGGCGATCTTTCGCGCCGGCGTCGAGCCGCTGCGCGCCTGGCCGCGGCCGCGCTATATCGCGCTGGCGCTGGCGGCGGCCCTCGCCCTTGTCGCGGCGGCGCTGGCGCTTTCAGGCGATCCCAAGCTCGCCCTCGCCTATCTCGGCGCGACGCTCGCCGCTTTCGCCCTGCTGCGTCTCGTCGGCGCGCTGATCATGACGCTGGCGCGGCGGCTGCCGCGTCCGCGCCAATTCGCCCTGCGCCTCGCCATCGGCAATATTCACCGGCCGGGCGCCCTCACGCCCTCCGTCGTGCTCTCGCTTGGCCTTGGCCTCGCGCTGCTCGTCGCGCTGGCCTTGATCGACGGCAATATTCGCGGCGAACTGCGGGCGGGCGGGCAGGAGCCGGCGCCGAGCTTCTTCTTCCTCGACGTTCCCGCCGCCAGGGCCGACGCCTTCGCCGATTTCATCAAGGCGCGCGCGCCCGACGGGCGGCTTGAGCTCGTGCCGATGCTGCGCGGACGCATTTTGCGGCTGAACGGCGTTTCGGCCGATTCCGTGCGGCCAAAGGCGAGCGTCTCTTGGGTGTTGCAGGGCGATCGCGGCATCACCTTCGCCGACGCCGTGCCGGAGGGCTCGACGCTGCTGCAGGGCGAGTGGTGGCCCAAGGATTATGCCGGCCCGCCGCTGATTTCGCTGGAGAGCGAAGTCGCCGACGGTCTCGGGCTCAAGGTCGGCGACGACATCGGCGTCAGCGTGCTCGGCCGCACCGTCACCGGTAGGATCGCCAATATCCGCAAGGTCAACTGGCGTAAGCTTGGCATTAATTTCGTGCTGGTATTTTCGCCGAACAGCTTTGCCGGCGCCCCCTACAATGATCTTGCGACGCTGACCCTGCCCTCCGGCGGCGGGGCCGGGGAAAAGGGCCTCTTGCGGGAGACCGCGGCGGCGTTTCCGTCGATCGCGGCGCTGCGCGTCAAGGATGCGCTGGGGGCGGCGAGCGCGCTTGTCGCCAAGCTCGCCCTCGCCGTAAGGGGCGCCTCGGGCGTCGCGCTGGTCGCCTCGATGCTGGTGCTGGGCGGTGCGGTGGCGGCCGGGCTCGAAGCGCGCATCCACGACGCCGTGGTGTTGAAGACGCTCGGCGCGACGCGCCCGCGGCTGCTCGCCGCCGCGCTCTACGAATACGGCCTGATCGGCCTTTGCGCCGCCGTCTTCGGCGTCGCGGCCGGAACCGCCGCGGCCTATGGCGTCACGCGCGAAATCATGGACATCGACTTCACGTTTCTCTGGCCGCAGGCGCTTGGCGCCGCCCTCGTCGCGCTTCTGGTCACGCTTTTCCTGGGGCTGATCGGCGCCTGGCGAATCCTCGGCCGCAAGCCCGCGCCCTATCTCCGGGAGCTTTGACGCGGCTGGGTTTTCCCCGGGGCAACCTTAAGCAGAGTTCATATTGCGCGCCCTTGTGGGATGCGGGCGTCTGAGCCATATTAGCGCCGACGCCTAGCCCTTATCAGGCGGCGGCCGGAGGCGGTGGAGCCTCCACAACATTCAGAGGAACTCATGTCCGACTTCGACCGCAACGCAAGCGCCCGCTGGGGGCAGGGCGTCGCACGGGCCGGTCGCGCCGAGATCGACCAGGGCCTGCGCTCCTATATGCTCGGCGTGTACAACAACATGGTGGTGGGCCTCGCCCTGACCGGGCTTGTCGCGCTTGGCGTGCATATGCTCGCGGTCACCACGGATCCATCGCAGGCGGCAGCCCAGATGGGCCGCCTTTCGCTGACCTCCTTCGGCGCCGCGATCTATGGCACCCCGCTCCGCTATGTCGTGATGCTGGCGCCGCTCGCTTTCGTATTTTTCTTTTCCTTCCGCATCAACCAGATGTCGGCTTCGTCCGCGCGCGCGCTTTTCTTCGCCTTCGCGGCGGTGATGGGCCTGTCGCTGTCGTCGATCCTTCTGGTTTACACCGGCGCCTCGGTGGCCCGCGCCTTCTTCATCACCTCCGCCGCCTTCGGCGGTCTCAGCCTCTACGGCTACACGACGAAGCGCGACCTGTCGGCGATGGGCTCGTTCCTGGTCATGGGCCTGATCGGCCTTATCATCGCGAGCGTCGTCAATCTGTTCGTCCAGAGCACGGCCTTCCAGTTCGGCCTCTCGATCCTCTCGGTGCTGATCTTCTCCGGCCTCACCGCTTGGGATACGCAGGCGATCAAGGAGATGTATTACGAGGGCGACGGCTATGAGGTCGCCACCAAGAAATCGGTCAACGGGGCCTTGATGCTGTATCTCGATTTCATCAACATCTTCCAGTCGCTCCTGTTCCTCGGCGGCGACCGGAATTAAGGTCGAAGGCCACTTGCTTTCAGAAGGGCTCCGCTGCGGCGGAGCCTTTTTGTTTGGCGCTGCGGTCTCGAACGGTCAGGGCGGCGGTCCGCGGTGAGCCCATGTCGCGACGAAAATCGTAAGCCCCAGTATGACCGTCAACTGAACCCACAGAAAGACGAGGGCGTCGGCGCGCACGCCAAGCGGCGGCCCGCCTGGCATGATGTTACGAAGCGCCGGCACGGCGAATACCATCGCCCCTAGAGCGGCGATCAACGTCGCTTCGATTTTTCGCGTGCCGATAAAGGCCAGACCTCCAATCGTCAGCGCGCTCGCCCCGATCAGGACCATCGCGGCATAGAGAAGCAGCGCGAAAAAAATCTGGGCGTGGGCGCGATGCACCCGGACATCCAGCGACAATCCGGTTCCACTGGGCGCGGAATTATTCTTCGAGACCGTGAGGTACCAGCCGCCGAGTTCCTCCCATGCGGTCAGACGGATCGGTATGGGCGCGCCGAGCGCCGACGCCGGGCCTTCAAATGCTTTGATTAGAAGCTTGCCTTCGTATTGATCGACCGGATAATTCTCGAGTTCGACCGCTGACGTCGAGCTCCGCCGTTTTCGAGGGCGTCCGCACGCCCGCTTGCAGTTCGATATCTTGAACGTCGTACCCGTCGCTCGCATAAACGGTCATGTTCGCACTGGGCGGACCGTCGAAATGCACGCTGTTGGATTGGTCTTTGGTCGCAAAGTCAAGACGCGCCTGGACCGCCTGTCGGATCGGATCCATGCTGACCACTTCGAGGTAGATATCGAGCGGCTGTTTTCCATCGCTCCCCGCTTCGGTGAAGACCCTTTCAACGGCGGGGGGCCGATTGTACAAATCCGTAAATAGCACGGCGTAGCTGACGACGAGGACTGAAAGCCCCAAACACAGTCTGGCGAGGCGTTGGCGGCGGACGCGCGCGGCCGCAGCTTGATCAATGGCGGCCACGTCGGCATCAGACGGCGCATCCAATCGGCCTACTCCGAAACCAGCCTGAGCCGCCTGTCGAGCACGGCGACGACGCGGCGAAGATCATGGCCGCGCTTCAGCACCAGCCCGCCGGCTGCGACCACCGCGTAAAGGCCTTGCCGCCGCGCCAGCTTCGGATTTTTCTCGATTTCATAAAGCGGGCATTCCGAGGCGCGGCTGTAGACCGAGAACACGGCTTTCTGCGCGGTGAAATCGAGAGCGTAGTCGCGCCACTCGCCGGCCGCCACCTTGCGGCCGTAAAGATCGAGGATCGCGCGCAATTCGGGGCGATCGAAGCTCACGACAGGCTCCGGCGTGGGCCGAATGGCGGCTTTGGCGGCGAACAGCCTCACCCGATCGCTGATGACTGGAGGGCGGCGATCTTCGGCGGACTCCAGCTCATTCATTCGTTCGTCGCTCATGGTCCCTGGAGCAATATTGCATTGGATGGATAGGCTTTTGGCTTCCATCCTGATGAAATTGCTCACACTTTTTAGCTGAAGCGAGCGACCGTAGGCGCAAGCGCTCAAGCGCGCCTATCATTGCGCGCCGGTTCGGCCGGGGCAAGGCCCCGCTTGACATTTTTACGACGCGCAGGCTTGTCGCCGCGATTTTGCGCGTCGCCCTTGCTGCGCGCGCGCAAAGACAATATCTCGGGCGCGGGTCAAGATGGATGCGCGCCGCTATCCGGCAGATCCTTCCACACAGTCGACCAGAGACCAAAATCATTTCCGATCATTTCAAGGAAAGAATTGCCCGCCATGTCAGAAGCCGCCGGTCAATCTCAAGCGTTTCAGGCAGATGTCGCGAGGCTGCTCCACCTCATGGTGCATTCGGTCTATTCCGACCGCGACATATTTCTGCGCGAATTGCTGTCAAATGCCGCCGACGCCTGCGAGAAACTGCGCTACGAGGCGCTGGCTGATCCCTCGCTCGCGACGGCGCCGTTCAAGATAACGATCAGCCTCGACAAGGATCAGGGAACGCTCTGCGTCGAGGACAATGGCGTCGGCATGACGCGCGAAGAGCTCGCCGATTCGCTCGGCACCATTGCGCGCTCCGGAACGCGTGCCTTTCTCGACCGAATCGGCGCCAAGCCGTCGCCCGACGTGGAAGAGGGGGAGAGCCTCGAGCAAGAGGTCGGGGAAGCCGTCGCTGCCCTTGGCCCGCAGGTCGATCTCATCGGCCAGTTCGGCATCGGCTTTTATTCGGCCTTCATGGTGGCCGACCGAGTCGAGGCGATTTCGCGCCGCGCCAGCGCCAGCGAAGCGTTTGTGTGGAGCAGCGATGGCAAGGGCGCCTTCGCCATCGCGCCGGTTGAGGGCGACCTGGCGCCGGCGCATGGGACCCGCATCGTGCTTCATCTCAATGAAGCCTCGAAGGACTATCTTGATCCCTTTAAGGTCGAACGCATCGTGCGCGAACATTCGAGCGCGCTCGCCGTGCCGATCGAACTGATCGATAAACCCGGCGACGCGCCGCGCCAGCTCAGCGACGGCCAGGCGCTCTGGTTGAAGCCCAAAAGCGCCGTCACCCCGGAGCAATACGCCGATTTCTACCACACGCTCGCCGGCCAGTTCGACGAGCCGGCGCTGACCATCCATTGGCGCGCGGAAGGGCGCCACGAATATGCGGCGCTCGCCTTCGTGCCGTCCTCGCGCCCGTTCGATCTCTTCAATCCCGAGCGCCACGGGCGCGCCAAGCTTTATGTCCGCCATGTGCTGATCACCGATGACGCGGATATTCTGCCGCGGTGGCTGCGTTTCGCGCGCCTCGTCGTCGATTCGGCCGATCTGCCGCTGAATGTCTCGCGTGAAATGATCCAGGAGAGCCCGGTTTTCGGCGCCATCAAGAAAGGCGTCGCCAATCGCATCCTGCAGGAGCTGACCAGGCTCGCCGAGGCTGATCCGGCGAAATTTAGCGAAGTCTGGAAAAATTTCGGGTCCGTGATGAAGGAGGGGCTTTATGAAGAGCCCGAAAAGCGCGACGCGCTGTTCGCGCTGGCGCGCTTTTCGAGTTCGAGCCACCCCGATGGCGGCCGAACGGTGAAGGATTACGTCGCCGCGCTACGCCCGAACCAGACGGCGATCTATTATCTGCTTGGCGACGATCTGAAGCGGCTGGCGGCGAGCCCGCAGCTCGAAGGATTTTCCGCGCGCGGCGTCGAGGTGTTGCTCCTGCCCGATCCGATCGACGCTTTCTGGGTCGCGACGGCGGTCGGTTTCGACGGCAAGCCGTTTAAATCGGTGACGCAGGGGGCGGCCGACATCGCGGCGATCCCGCTCCTCGACGCGGGCGCCGGAAGTCCGGCCGACGCGCAGCAGGCGCCGGGACTCGCCGCCCTGTTCGTTCTGATGAAGCAGACGCTGGCCGGCGCGGTCGAGGATGTGCGCGCCTCCGACAGGCTGGCGCAGAGCCCCGCCTGCCTCATCGCGCCCGATCGCGGGCCCGATCGCCGGCTGGAGCAATTGCTCGCCGAACATGGCCAGCTCGGCGCGGCGACGAAGCCGATCCTCGAGGTCAATCCGAAGCATGCGCTGATCGAGGCGCTGGCGAAGCTCGTCGGCTCGCCCGACAAGCAGAAGATCGAGGACATCACCTGGCTCATCTTCGACGAGGCCCGCGTGATGGAGGGCGAAAAGCCGGCGAGCGCGCCCGATTTCGCGACGCGGCTGACGCGGGTTCTGCTCGGAGCCGCGGCGCCGCCGGCGGCGTGAGCGCATGGAGCAAGAACGGGCGGCTGACCTGATCGATGCGGCGGGCTTTGACGCAGCGACTCCGCGCGGCGCGGCGCGGCGGGCTCTCGCCCGCGCCCTCGCGCAGGCTGGCATCGCCTCGGCCGAACTCGACGCGCGCGTGCTCCTCTGCGCCGCGCTCGGCGTCGATCACGCCGAACTGGTGCGGGACCCTGATGCGCCGCTTGGCGCGGGCGCCGGCGTCCTTGCGGAATTTTCGGCGCGGCGGCTCCTTTGCGAGCCGGTGTCGCGCATTATCGGCTATCGGGAATTCTGGGGCGCGCGCTTCGAGCTCGGGCCCGAGACGCTGGATCCGCGCGCGGATACGGAAACGCTGGTCGAAGCGGTTCTGGCGCATGTCGGCGCCGACGCGCTGCGGCCGTGGCGCGTGCTCGATCTTGGCGTCGGCTCCGGCGCCGTTCTCGCCGCGCTGCTGCTCCGCCTGCCCGAAGCTTATGGGGTCGGCGTCGATCTTTCGCCGGCCGCCTGCGCCATTGCGCGGAACAATCTGGCGGCGAACGGGTTAGCAGGCCGAAGCGGCGTTATCTGCGCGAACTGGACGGCGCCCTTGCGCGGCGAGTTCGACCTCATCGTCTCCAACCCGCCCTATGTCTGCGCCGGCGACCTCGACGGCCTCGCGCCCGAGGTGAGGTTTTATGATCCGCGGCGCGCCCTCGACGGCGGCGCGGACGGGCTCGACGCCTATCGGGCGATTATCCCGGCGGCGGCGGCGCTGCTGGCTCCAGGGGGCCTGATTTCGCTTGAGTTCGGCTATGGTCAAGGCGATGACGTCGCGGCGCTGCTCCGCGCGGCGCGCTTTGGAGAGGCGGAGTTTCGGCTTGACCTCGACGGACGCCAACGTATCGTTTCGGCCTGCCGGGCGTGAGTTGGCCGTGGCGCTTCGATCACACCCAGTGGTTCCTTTGGAGATATTTTCTAAAATCCCTTGGCGTTTCAGCCGAAAGCGGCTAGCTTCACAAAATATGGATGGCTCTATCGCTGCTGTGGAGCTTCAATCGGCGCTGAGGTTTTCGATCTCGCCCGATTTGGAGCAAAGGAACAGGGCGAGGCCGCTTCCGGAAAGCTGCGACGCCCGGCGAAACCGGGAATACGTCCCCTAGCTCCAAGACCCTGACGATTGAGGGTCAAGGATTGATGCCGCGGCTATTTCCGCGCGTATCGTCACTGGCTGGAGAGCCCAACTATCGCTCGCGCCTTCGTTATTTAGAAAGAAAATGGTCCCGCAAGGACCGTTAACGGCTCGCTGATATGGCGAAGCCCGGGAGTCGCGGTTATGGCGCTACTCAAGGAACATCGATGAGACCTGGACAGAACAACAAACAACGCATGCGCGGCCGCCCGAACAATAATCGCAAGGGGCCAAATCCTTTGACGCGCTCGTACGAATCGAGCGGTCCCGATGTGAAGATTCGCGGCACCGCCCATCACATCGGGGAAAAATATCTGCAGCTCGCCCGCGACGCGCAATCGTCGGGCGACCCCGTCACGGCGGAAAGCTATCTGCAGCACGCCGAACATTATTTCCGCCTTATCGCGATGGCGCAGCAGGCGCAGCAGCAGAGCGCCGCCGGCTATCAGCGCCAGCCCGGCGAGGCCGTCGCGGAAGAAGTCGACGACGGCGATGATTTCACCGGCATTCCCGACCGTTTCGCCTCGCCGCTGGAGCGTTTCGCCGCGCCGCCGCAGCCGGCCTACGCGCCGCCGCCTTCCAACACGCCGCAGCCCTCTCCGGAGCGCGGCTTCTACGGCGCCGGCGGCAATGGCGCGTCCGAAAAGCAGGGCTTCGAGCGGCCCGAACGCGGTCCGCGCCCGGATCGGGGATTTCAGGATCGCGCCTATCAGGATCGGCCTTATCAGCAAGATCGCAACGGGCAGGACCGTAGCGGGCCGGAGCGCTATGCTCAGGACCGCGCTGGTCAGGACCGTTTCGCGCCGGCGAGGGAGCAAGGTCAAAGGGACCAGGGCGCGCGTGATCAGGACAATCGCGGCGCGCGCAACGGGCGCGGACCGCGCGATTTCCGCGCCGACGCGCCGCGCGACCAGCGCGTCGAGCCGCGTCCGGCTGAAGATTCCGCGCCAAAAGGCCTGCCGGCCTTCATAACAGCCCCCGTCCGCACGCCCGCCGAGGCGATAGCCGATCCGCTGGAGGCCGAGGCCGCCGTCGCAACGTTCGGCGGGATCAATGAATCCGAGGCCGATCGCGAGCCCAACGGATTTCACCTGCGACCGCGCCGGCGCCGCCGCAGCAAGGCGGAAATGGCGATCGATCAGGCCGCGCCGCATGATGATTCGAGCGATGCGGAAACCAGCGCCGAGGATCCGGTCGGCGAGTGACCAAGCGCGGGATTTTTTAATCGGCGTCGTTTCAGGCGTCGCCGCCGCGATAGAGCGTTCGGATTTCATGATCGGAGCGCAAACGGCGGGCGGCGATCGCCGCTCGGTTTTTCGCTTCCATGATGTCGTGGGCGCGAGCGGTGCCGCCGTTCCGCCGGCCCCGGATTTGCTCCTCGCCGAGGCGGCCGTCATCGGGACGGCTACGGTTCCAGGCTCCCCGCGCTTTGGGCGGCGCCCCGCCCGCACGCGGCTTGACGTTTTGCTGGCGTCGGCCAAATCATGCTGCGCGGTGGCGCACAAGTCTTCCGCCCGTGCTTTTTTGTCCTACATTTGATTTAAGCACGCCTCGGACAAGGGCGTATTGAGTTAGTCCGCGTGAGGCCCTCCGGGGCTGCCTTGCGGGGGGAGATAGCAGCCATGAACTTCGAAAAATACACCGATCGCGCGCGCGGCTTCGTGCAGAGCGCCCAGTCGCTCGCGCAGCGCGAAGGCCACCAGCAGTTCACGCCCGAGCATCTTTTGAAAGTTCTGCTCGACGACGATCAGGGCCTCGCGGGCGGCCTCATCGACAAGGCGGGCGGCCGTTCGCGCGATGCGCTGGTCGCAACCGATCTGGCGCTTGGCAAACTGCCGAAGGTCGAGGGGGCCGGCGCGGGTCAGGTCTATATCACGCCGCCTCTGGCGCGTCTTTTCGACAATGCCGAGAAGATCGCCGAGAAGGCCGGCGATTCCTATGTGACGGTCGAGCGCCTGCTGCTCGCCCTCGCCATGGAGAAGAATTCGGACGCCGCGAAGATCCTCGAGAAGGCCGGCGTCACGCCGCAGAACCTCAACAAGGCCATTGAGGAATTGCGCAAGGGCCGCACCGCCGACAATGCGACGGCGGAAAACGCCTATGACGCGCTGAAGAAATATACCCGCGACCTGACCGAGGCCGCCCGCACCGGCAAGCTCGATCCGGTCATCGGCCGCGACGAGGAAATCCGCCGCACCATTCAGGTGCTCTCGCGCCGCACCAAGAACAATCCGGTGCTGATCGGCGAGCCCGGCGTCGGCAAGACCGCCATCGTTGAGGGGCTGGCGCTGCGCATCGTCAATGGCGACGTGCCGGAAAGCCTGCGCGACAAGAAACTGCTCGCGCTCGACATGGGTTCGCTGATCGCCGGCGCCAAATATCGCGGCGAGTTCGAGGAGCGGCTGAAAGCCATCCTGACCGAAGTCACCGCCGCCGCCGGCGGCATCATCCTGTTCATCGATGAAATGCACACGCTGGTCGGCGCCGGCAAGGCCGATGGCGCGATGGACGCCTCGAACCTTTTGAAGCCGGCGCTCGCGCGCGGCGAACTCCATTGCGTCGGCGCGACGACGCTTGATGAATACCGCAAGCATGTCGAGAAGGATGCGGCCTTGGCGCGGCGGTTCCAGCCGGTGTTCGTCTCCGAGCCGACGGTCGCGGACACGATTTCGATCCTGCGCGGCCTCAAGGAGAAATACGAACTGCACCATGGCGTGCGCATCACCGACGCGGCGATCGTCGCCGCGGCGACGCTGTCGCATCGCTATATCGCCGATCGGTTTCTGCCCGACAAGGCGATCGACCTGATCGACGAGGCCAGCGCGCGCCTGCGCATGGCGATCGATTCGAAGCCCGAAGAGCTCGACGAGCTCGACCGGCGGATCATCCAGCTCAAGATCGAGCAGGAGGCCCTGAAAAAGGAGACCGACAGGGCCTCGAAGGACCGGCTGCAAGAAGCTCGAAGGCGAACTCGCCGACCTCGAAGAGAAATCGGCCGCGCTGACGGCGCGCTGGCACGCCGAAAAGGACAAGCTCGGCTCCGAGCAAAAGCTGAAAGAGCAGCTTGAGGCGGCCCGCACGGAGCTGGCGCAGGCGCAGCGCCGCGGCGAATATCAGCGCGCCGGCGAACTGACCTATGGCGTCATACCGGGCCTTGAGAAGCAGCTCGCCGAGATCGAATCGAAGCGCGGCGGCGTTCTCGTCGACGAGGCGGTGACGCCCGAGGACATCGCGCAGGTGGTCTCGCGCTGGACCGGCATTCCAGTCGACAAGATGCTGGAGGGCGAGCGCGAGAAGTTGCTGAGCATGGAAGAGGCGCTGGGCAAGCGCGTGGTCGGCCAGAAGGAGGCCGTCAAGGCTGTCGCGACGGCGGTGCGCCGCGCCAGAGCCGGGCTGCAGGACCCCAATCGTCCGATCGGCTCCTTCATGTTCCTCGGGCCGACCGGCGTTGGCAAGACCGAGCTCACCAAGGCGCTCGCCGCCTTCCTGTTCGACGACGAAAACGCGCTGCTGCGCATCGACATGTCGGAATATATGGAGAAGCACTCGGTCGCGCGGCTGATCGGCGCGCCGCCCGGCTATGTCGGCTATGAGGAAGGCGGCGCGCTGACCGAAGCCGTCCGGCGGCGGCCCTACCAGGTCGTGCTGTTCGACGAGATCGAGAAGGCCCACCCCGACGTCTTCAACGTGCTCTTGCAGGTTTTGGACGACGGCCGGCTCACCGACGGGCAGGGGCGCACGGTCGATTTCCGCAACACGCTGATCGTCATGACCTCGAACCTCGGCTCGGAGTTCCTCGTGCTGCAGAAGGAGGGCGAGGATTCGAGCGCCGTGCATGACGAGGTGATGCAGGTGGTGAGGGCGCATTTCAGGCCCGAATTCCTCAATCGCATCGACGAGATCATCCTGTTCCATCGCCTGCGCCGCGAGGACATGGGCAAGATCGTCGAAATCCAGCTGAAGCGGCTCGACAAGCTGCTGGAAGACCGCAAGATCACGCTGGAATTGACGCCGAAAGCGCGGGAGTGGCTCGCCGAAAAGGGCTATGATCCAGCCTATGGCGCGCGGCCGCTGAAACGCGTCATCCAGAAGAACGTGCAGGATCCGCTGGCCGAGCTGATCCTCGCCGGCAAGATCCGTGACGGCGAAAAGGTGCGCATCGACGCCGACGAGCGGGGCCTGCTCATCGGCGACGAGGCGATCCGCGCAGCGGCGTAGCGCCTCCCGCCTCATCTTTCAGGCATGCATTTCCGGGAGCGCTGCGCGCTCCCGGACGGTGCTCCTTTTTGAAAGCGGCGCGCCGTTTTCGCGCCGTCGCAGGGGCCCGGAGTTGGGGCCTCGAATCGAGATGTGGACAGGTCGCCGGAAAGGCCGCCGAATTCCGGCCGAAAAACATGAAAAAACATGACCTTCGCGCACGCTTGGTCTATAAATGATACGCAGCGGCGCGCTGCGTTTGCAGGGCGTCCGAAAGCGATGCGAAATCAACAGGAAGTCAAACTTTTATCATGGCCGAACCCGCCGCCGCTTCAAAGCTTTCCACGCCTGTCGAGGAGGAAGCCTATTATGGCGCCGACTCGATCAAGGTGTTGCGCGGCCTCGACGCCGTCCGCAAGCGTCCCGGCATGTATATCGGCGACACGGACGACGGCTCCGGCCTGCATCACATGGTCTATGAGGTCGTCGACAACGCTATCGACGAAGCGCTCGCTGGCCACGCAACGAAAGTCACGGTGACGCTCAACGCCGATGGCTCGGTGACCGTCACCGACGACGGCCGCGGCATCCCGACCGACATCCATAGCGAGGAGGGCGTCAGCGCGGCCGAGGTCATCATGACCCAGCTGCATGCGGGCGGCAAATTCGACCAGAATTCCTACAAGGTGTCGGGCGGCCTGCACGGCGTCGGCGTCTCGGTCGTCAACGCGCTTTCGACCTGGCTGAAGCTGCGAATCTGGCGCGAGGGCAAAGAGCATCAGATCCGCTTCGCCGAAGGCGACGCGGTGACCCCGCTCGAAGTGACCGGCCCCGCGCCGCTGATCGACGGCAAGCCGAAGCGCGGCACCGAAGTTACGTTTCTGGCCTCGCCCGCGACCTTCACCATGGTCGATTATGATTTCGGCACCATCGAGCACCGGCTGCGCGAACTCGCCTTTCTGAACTCCGGGGTGCGCATCGAACTCACCGACGCGCGCGGCGCCGAGGTCAAGACCGAACTGCTCTATTACGACGGCGGCCTCGAGGCCTTCGTGCGCTATCTCGACCGCGCCAAGAGCCCGCTCGTCGCCAAGCCCATACTGATCAAGGGCGAGCGCGAGAACATCACAGTTGAAGTGGCGTTGTGGTGGAACGATTCCTACCACGAGAACGTGCTGGCGTTCACCAACAACATCCCGCAGCGCGACGGCGGCACGCATCTCGCCGGGCTTCGCGCCGGCCTCACCCGGCAGGTCACCGGCTACGCCGAGCGCTCCGGCCTTTTAAAGCGCGAAAAGGTCGATCTTACTGGCGACGATTGCCGCGAGGGCCTCACCTGCGTTTTGTCGGTTAAGGCGCCCGATCCCAAATTCTCCTCGCAGACGAAGGAGAAGCTGGTCTCCTCGGAAGTGCGGCCGGCGGTCGAAGGCCTCGTCAATGAGATGCTCGGCTCCTGGTTCGAGGAGCATCCGCAGGATGCGCGCACCGTCGTCGGCAAGGTGGTCGAGGCGGCGCAGGCGCGCGAGGCGGCGCGCAAGGCGCGCGAACTGACCCGCCGCAAGGGCGCGCTCGACGTCGCCAATCTGCCGGGCAAACTGGCCGATTGCCAGGAGCGCGATCCGGCCAAGGCGGAGCTTTTCCTTGTCGAGGGCGATTCCGCCGGCGGCTCGGCCAAGCAGGGCCGCAATCGCGAATATCAGGCGGTGCTGCCGCTGCGCGGAAAAATCCTCAACGTCGAGCGCGCGCGCTTCGACAAGATGCTGTCCAGCCAGGAGATCGGCACGCTGATCACGGCGCTCGGAACGGGCATCGGCCGCGACGATTTCAACGTCGACAAATTGCGCTATCACAAGATCATCATCATGACCGACGCCGATGTCGACGGCTCGCATATCCGCACGCTGCTGTTGACCTTTTTCTTCCGGCAGATGCGCGAACTGATCGAGCGCGGCCATCTCTACATCGCACAACCGCCGCTTTACAAGGTGAAGCGCGGCGGCTCCGAGCAATATCTGAAGGACGAGCGCGCGCGCGAGGATTATCTGATCGGCAATGGCCTCGAAGGGGCCGTGCTGCGCCTCGCCGACGGCGTCGAGCGCGCCGGCGCGGATTTACGCGCGATCGTCGAGGAGGCGCGCGCGGTGCGCCATCTCCTGAGCGCCATGCATTCGCGCTACGACCGCTCGGTCGTCGAACAGGCGGCGATCGCCGGCGCCCTGCGCCCGATCGGGCCGGACGACGAGGCCGCGGCTGAATCCTTTGCCGCGGCGATCGCCGCGCGGCTCGACGAACTCGCCGACGATATGGAGCGCGGCTGGGACGGCCGGGTCGCCAACAGCGGCTATCTGTTCACGCGGCAGGTGCGCGGCGTGCGCCAGGCCGCGACCCTCGACGCGGGCCTCCTCGCCTCCACCGAGGCGCGCCGCCTCAATGAGCACGCCGCGACCTTGCACGACGTTTTCGCGCGGCCGGCGCTGTTCGTCCGGCGCGGCGACGAGACCCAGGTTTCGGGCTCGGGCGAATTGCTCGACGCGGTGATGGCGGCGGGCGGCAAAGGCATCTCGCAGATGCAGCGCTACAAAGGCCTTGGCGAGATGAATCCCGAGCAATTGTGGGAGACGACGCTGGACCGCGAGGCGCGCTCGCTTTTGCAGGTCAAGATCAAGGAAGGCGACGACGCCGACGACATCTTTGTCAAGCTAATGGGCGACGTCGTCGAGCCTCGCCGCGAATTCATCCAGGAGAACGCGCTGTCGGTGGCCAATCTGGACGTCTGACGCGCCTTTGGCGTGTCGTCACGACAACGCGGCGGGGAAACGTTTAAACTTGGAAAGCCGGACGCTCGGTCCGCTGCGGCCCTGCGGATCGACATCACGCGAGCTGTCGATCCGTTGATTCTTTGGTAGCGAATTCGGCGCGAGCAACGCCGCGGGAATGGCGTTAGAATAGCTGGGTCGAATACGCGCCGCAGGCGGGAGAATCGATCATGGATGCCAAAACTTACCCCGTGACCCACACCGAAGCGGAGTGGCGCAAGCTGCTGACGCCCGAGCAATATCGCATCATGCGCGAGCACGGCACCGAGCCGGCGGGAAGCTGCGCCTTGAACTATGAGAAGCGCGCCGGCATCTTCGCCTGCGCCGGCTGCGGGCAGAAGTTGTTCGGCTCGACGCGGAAATTCGAAAGCGGCACCGGTTGGCCTAGCTTCAACGATCCGCTGCCGGGGGCCGTCGAGACCTCGGAGGACCGCAGCTACGGCATGCGCCGCACGGAGGTCCACTGCAGCCGCTGCGGCAGCCATCTTGGCCATGTCTTCCCGGACGGCCCGCCGCCGACAGGCCTGCGCTATTGCATCAACGGCGTCGCGACGAATTTTCTGCCGGAGTGACCGGCAACGCCATTTTTGGCGCAGCCGGTTACGCCGTCTGGAACAGGCGCTGGCCGATGAATTCGCCCTCGGCGACCCCGCCCGGGCAGGCGAACAATCCGCCGCCGATATGGGTCGTGAACTGGTTCATCGCGTCGATCTTGGACATTTTGTCGAAGATCTTGATGAAGCCCGTGCGCGGGTCGCGCTGATAGGACACGAACAGCAGGCCGGCGTCATATTCGAAACCCTGCCGCCACGGCGGCCAGCGCTCGGCGGTGAAATTGACGCCGTCATTGTAGGAGAAGGCGCGGCGGAGAATTTGCGCGCCGTCATTGGCCTCGGGCGCGGCGAGCCGCACATGCGCATCGTCGGGAATGACCGGATTTCCGTTGGCGTCCATCGCGCCGAGGTCCAGCGGATCGAACTCGTTCTTCTCGCCGAGCGGCGCGCCCGAATATTTGTGGCGGCCGACGACTTGCTCCTGAAAATCGACCGGCGTGCGGTCCCAATGCTCCAGGGCGATCCTGATCTTGCGCACGACGAGATAGCTGCCCCGCCGCATCCACTCCGGTCCGTCGTCGCCGACCCAAATGGCCGCGTCGAGGTCCTTTGGCTGCTGCGTGCCGTCCTTAAAGCCCATCAGATTGCGCGGCGTGCCTTTGCCGTCGCCGGTCGCGAATCCGGCCTGCGTCCAGCGCAGCGTCGCGTTCCCATAGGCGAGACGCACAAGCTGCCGCACCGCGTGGAAGGCGACCTGCGCGTCGTCGGCGCAGGCCTGCACCGACAGATCGCCGCCGGAGTGGGCGGGATCCAGCTGATCGCCGTTGAACTTCGGCAGATCGACCAGAGCCTCCGGCCGCGACCGCGCCCAGCCAAAGCGATCCTGACCGTCCTTCTCGAAGAGCCCGCGACCGAAGCCAAAGGTCAGGGTCAGCCGCTTTGCGCCGAGATCGAGCGCTTCGCCGGTGTCGGCGGCGGGAATGCTAAGGTCGTCGCCGATCGGCTGCGCCGTTTCGCCGCGCATCATGCGGGCGGCCACCGCCGTCCATGTCCGCATCAGAGCGACGACGTCCGCCGCGCTTTTCGTCTGTAGGTCGAGGGCGGCGAAATAGGTGTAGGCCTGCGGCGGCGCGGCGATGCCGGATTGATGCGCGCCCCAGAACGGCTCCGCGGCGGCGGCCGCGCCATCCTGCGCCGCGGCGACGCCCGCCGCGGCCACATTCGCGCTGGCGACAGCGACCCCCGCCGCTCCGGCGAGGAAACGGCGTCGCGAGGGTTTTGGGGGTTGGTTCGCGTCGCTCATTTGGCGACGTCCAGCGTGTTGGTCTCGTCCTTTACGAAATAAAAGCCGTCGCCGGATTCCGTAATCGCGATTCCGAACAGGTCGCCGCTTCCCGGCGGCGTCTGCGCCTTGTTCTGGTCGACCCAGATGGCGGTCAGCTGCTTGCCTGTCTTCGGGTCGATCTCGACGACCTGGCCGTTCTGGGCGTTGGTGACGATGAGATTGCCGCTGGGCGCGGTCGTCATGGCGAGCGGGCGCTGCAGCAGGCCGTCCTTGGTGACGACATCGCCCGTGCCGGCGCTGGTCGTGCGCGTGCTGGCGTCGTGGATCACATTGATGCTGTTGCCGATCGCATCGGAAACATAGAGCGCGTCGTCGGCGCCGAGCTGAAGGCCGGTTGGGCCGATGAGAAAGACGTCCTTGTCCGCCTGCGCGCCAAAGCCGCTGCCGATGACGGTCCGGCTTTTCACCACGGGCGGCTTCCCGTTCGCGATGTCAAGATCGAACCGCACCACCGTGGCCTGCTTCAAAGCGGGCGAGTTGGGACCTGGAGCGCCGAGGCCGAAGCCGGCGTTGCTGACGAAAATCGTCGCTGAATCGCCCTTGTCGATGGTCGCGACATTGCCCCAGGGCGCATCGATGTCGGCCCCTGTCAGCACGCTCGCGACCTTGCCCTGCGAATCAAGGACGAGAAGGCAGCCCGCCCCTTTGGTCGCCGTCGTCCCATCCTCGCTCGGCGCGCTGCCGACGATGACCCAGCCCGACTTCAGCATCGTCATCGCCGTCGTCAGGCCGATCCCGCCTGGGCATTCGGGCAGATGCCTCGGAAGCTCCGCGAATGTTGTAAGCTTCTTGGTCGAGGGCCTAAAGCTGACGATGGTCGTGCCGAGGCCCTGAAGGTTCTTGTCGTTGTTGAAATTGGTGACGAGGATGTCGCCTTTCTCGATCGCGCCGGCCGAGGCGGGAGCGACCACGATCGCGTAGGGGTTCTGGTCTCCATTCGCCGGGACCGTCGTGGTCAGCGTCGTTTTGTGGTGTATCGACGACAGAAAGCTTTTCGGCTCCGCGGCCTGCGCGGCGCTCGCCCATGCGCCAGCCAGCAGAAGAAGGCCGGCGGCGCCAAGTTGCGTGGGAAGGCCGGCGCGGCGGATCAACGAAGGCCGCAGGCCTACGGTCACTTTCATCTTTGGCATAAACTTATATCCAATACCCAAGGCTGCATGCAATTTCGTTACAACAAAGCCAAATATAGAGCAACGTACGACAGCAAGATCGTAATTATAACAATTCTAAAACAAGTATTGGCCGCGAGCCTTTTGCGACTCGCCGCGCGAGCGTCGCCGCCGCGCCAGTCGGCGCATCCTCCCGCGCTTTGGCGAGCGGATGCGCTGAGCCAGGCATTCGCCCGGCCCGAGATCAAAAATCTCAAGGGATATACACCGCCTCGATGACCTTGAGCTGCTCGCCGAGCGGGTCGGCCTCCATGCGCACCACCTCGGCCATAAGCTTGTCGCGGAATTTATAGGCGCGGCGCCAGCCGTCTTCATTGGTCGGCGGCCAGGGCGTGAAGGTTTTCTTGTCGATCATCAACGCTTCGCAGCGAAGGCGCGGGCCGGTGATGTTGCGGGCGATGATATACATGTGAGGCCCCAGCATGACGTCCGGGCGGCGGACTTCTCAAACAGCGCGCTTTTGAAAACGGCGACGAGCCTGATCGGGTTCGAGCGGCGCGGCCTTAACGAGGCAAAATCTTAATCCCACCAATGCGGATGTAAATGCGATTTTGCGACGGCGGCTTGCGTCGCGCCGCCGGATTTGGTTCCGCCGCGCCGTGAAATGCGCTAAGCCCGAGGCCGAAAACTTCATCGCGAGCGGCGGACACCCTATGGCTTTGATCGACGGCCCGCGCCTTCCGGCGAAATCGCGCATGGCGAAGCAGCTCGTCGTATTTCTGCATGGCTATGGCGCCGATGGGAATGACCTGATCGCCGTCGCCAGACAATGGCAGGGCTTTATGCCCGATGCGGCCTTCATTTCGCCCAATGCGCCAGAGCCCTGCGTGCAGTCGCCGGGCGGGCGGCAATGGTTCGCGCTGACGATGCGCGACCAGAATGAGCGCTGGGCCGGCGTCAACAAGGCGGCGCTGGGCCTCAACGCCTTCCTCGACGAGGAGCTGAACAAACTTGGACTCGACAGCTCGAAGCTCGCGCTGGTCGGCTTCAGTCAGGGCGCCATGCTGGCGCTTCACGTCGGGCTGCGGCGGTCGAAGCCGGCGGCGATCCTCAGCTATTCCGGCGAACTTGTCGGACCGCAGCATCTTGCCGGGACCCGCCCGAAGGGCGCAAAGGCGCCGCCCATCCTGCTCGTGCACGGCAGTGAGGACGATGTCATCGCGGCGGAATCGCTGTTCGCCTCTGCGGAGGCTCTGGCTGCGGCGGAAATTCCGAGCCAATGGCATCTCTCGCTCGGGCTTGGCCATGGCATCGACGGCGCCGGGCTGATGCATGGCGGCCTGTTTCTGGCCCAATCTTTCAAGCTGAAGCTCAAGCCCAATCCCGTGGCCAGCCGTTGACGGAGCTTGGCCGTCAGGCGCCGGAAGCCGGGGCGATGCCGACAGGTTCGGGCGCCGGGGCGAACTGCGGCAGCGCTTCGCGCGCGCGCCGCGCCGCGGGCACCGGGCGATAGAGCTGCTTCGTCGCCTCGACGATGAGGACGCCCGCGCCCGGCAGGCTGAAAAAGGCGCCGATCCGTTCGAAGGCGATGCCGGTGCGCAGCAGCGTGCGGCGCCGGAACGGCGGCACATAGAGCGCTTCGTCCCAATGCGTCGGCGAAAACAGCGTCTCGCGCATGAGATCGCGCAACTGGCTGCGCGAGAACGGCTGGCCATGGCCGAAAGGCGTGCGGTCGAGGCGCGCCCAAAGCCCCGAGCGGCTCGGCGCGACGACGAGCACGCGTCCGCCGGGCGTCAGGACGCGCCAGAGTTCCGCGAGAAGATCGCGCGGATGTTCGGTGATCTCCAGCCCGTGGACGAGAATCGCCCGGTCGATCGAGGAATTGGGCAGGGGCATCTCGGTCGGCTCGACCAGCGCCGAGGCCGAATGGCCTGACGGCGGCCAGTTGACCACGCCCTGCTGCGCCGGCATGAAGGCGAGGACGCGCACCGCCTCGTCGCGGAAAAAATCGAGATAGGGCGTCGCATAGCCGACGCCAAGGATCGAATAGCCGGCGCAGCTCGAGAAGCGCTCGCGCACGATGCGCCCGATCAGCCGCTGCGCGATCTCGCCGGCGGGCGTATCGTAGAAAGAGCGCAGATCGACGACGTCGAGCGACATGGGGCGGCCTTCAGAGGCGCTCCGGCGGATCGGAGGCTCGCGTGATCATCGGCCGTCGCCGCCGAAAGATAAAGTCCCGCGGGCAAGGGTTTCAACCGGCGCGGCGGCGTGGCAATGTCGCGCCGGGAAGAGCACAGGAGCTTCGGCATGGCGCCCCACATCCGGCAGTTCATCTGCCTCCAGGATAATTTCGGCGTGCTGCTGCATGACCCGGAAACGCGCGCGACGGCCGCGATCGACGCGCCGGACGCGGCGCCGATCCTCGCCGCCCTCGCCGCCCGCGAGTGGAATCTGACCGATATTCTGCTTACCCACCACCATGCGGATCATGTGCAGGGCGTCGCCGGCCTCAAGGCGCGGTTTCCCCGCGCGCGCGTGACGGGACCGGCCAAAGAGGCGGCCAGGATCGGCGGCCTCGACAAGCTTGTCGGCGAGGACGACGAGATCGCCGTCGGCGCGCTGGAGGCGCGCGTGATCGAGGTCCCCGGCCACACCAGCGGCCATGTCGCCTATCTTTTCGAGGAGGACGATCTCGTCTTTGTCGGCGACACGCTGTTTTCGCTCGGCTGCGGGCGCGCGTTCGAGGAGCCGCCGCAGGTCCTCTTTCATTCGCTGATGCGGCTCGCGGCGTTGCCCGGTGAGACGGAGGTCTATTGCGGCCACGAATATACGCTGGCGAACGCCAAATTCGCCCTTGGCGTCGATCCCGGCAACGGCCTTTTGCGCGAGCGCGCCGAACATGTCGCAAAGCTGCGCGCGGCCGGCGAATATA
Source organism: uncultured Alphaproteobacteria bacterium (assembly GCA_963715715.1). Taxonomy (GTDB): domain Bacteria; phylum Pseudomonadota; class Alphaproteobacteria; order Rhizobiales; family Beijerinckiaceae; genus Methylocapsa. Next base: position 3,644,858 of record OY970269.1, read on the forward strand.
CGCTGCCGACGACGATCGCGCTCGAATGCGCGACCAACCCGTTTTTGCGCGCGGAGGAGCCTGAGGTGCAGGCCGCGGTCGGCATGCCGGACGCCGATCCCGCCGCCGTCTTCGCCGAATTGCGCGAGCGTAAGAACCGCGCATGAGCGAGGCGCGCCCATCTGGCGCCGGCCCCTCCGCCGCCGGCCCCTCCATCGCGACGGCGAGCGCGGCGGAAATCATCCGGCTACTGGAGCTGCGGCCGCACCCCGAGGGCGGCTTCTATCGCGAGACGTTTCGCGACAGCCGCGTCGACGCCACCGGCCGGGCGGCGTCGACGGCGATCTATTTCCTGCTGGAGGCGGCCCAGGTCTCACACTGGCATAAGGTCGATGCGGCGGAGATCTGGCATTTCTACGCCGGCGCGCCGCTGGCGGTCAGCGTATCGCGGACCGGCGCCGATTTGAGCCGCCATGTGCTCGGGGCCGATCTGTTCAGGGGCGAGCGTCCGCAATTCGTCGTGCCGGCGCACTGGTGGCAAAGCGCGGAAAGCCTGGGGGCCTGGACGCTGGTCGGCTGTGGCGTCGCGCCCGGCTTCGAATTCGCCCATTTCGAGCTGGCGCCGCCGGGCTGGACGCCCTCGGCTTAAATCCCGGCCTCATTCCTTCGCCGCGAGGCCCTCGATGCGCTTCTGCAGCTCTTCGAGCTGATGTTTCATCTCCTCGATATCGCTTTTCGCCGGCGGCTCGTGGCTCTCCTTCGGCGGCGCCTCGGGGGGCGGCGCGAGCGGCGCCACAAACGGCGTGAACATCGCGAGCGCCTGATTGAACAGCGCCATGTTCTTGCGCGCCTGCTCCTCGAGCGAGCCGAAGGACGGCCCGATCGCCTGCGCGCCGAAGCCGCCGGCGACCTTGTCGCGGAACTTGCTCTGCTCGCTGGTCAGCTTGTCGATCGAAAATTCGAGATAGCTTGGCACCAACATCTGCATGCTGTCGCCGTAAAAGCGGATGAGCTGGCGCAGAAAGGCGATCGGCAGCAGGCTCTGCCCGCCCTTGCCTTCCTGCTCGAAGATGATCTGGGTCAGCACCGACCGCGTGATGTCCTCGCCGCTCTTGGCGTCGAAGACGACGAAATCTTCGCCTTTCTTGACCATGCCCGCGAGATCTTCGAGCGTCACGTAGGCGCTTGTGCCGGTATTGTAGAGCCGCCGGTTGGCGTATTTTTTTATGGTGATCGGCTGCTTGGTATTCGCCATGGTCGCACGCCCATCCTCGGAAGCGGCTTCGAGAGCCGTCAGCCTCGCTTTTTGCATCGAAATCTCGCTCCCGGCCTCGGGTTTGTCTTGAACGTCATGACGAAGCGTTCCCAAATCAAAGCGCTGGGGTCAAGTCGCAATTCCGTCCCACGGAGCCGAAAAAGAGCCTATCGGCGCTGTTTCGGCCGGCTGCGGGGCGGCGACAGGATAAGCCTTTTATTTCAGACCGCGAACTGTTTTCGAGGCGATTTTATGCCGCGCCGCGGTCAATAGCGGCTATAATCCGTTTCCGGCGGCTCCGGATCGCCGTATATAGCCCCGGCGGACCGGCGTGCGCAGCGTCTCGCCCCGGACGGACCATGGAGGAATACCCAATGTCTGATATTGTTATTGTGAGCGCGGTGCGGACCGCTGTCGGATCGTTCAACGGAGCCTTCGCTGCGATTCCGGCCCACGAGCTCGGCGCCGCCGCCATCACCGGGGCGCTGGCGGGCGCGAAGGTCGATGCGTCCGAAGTCGATGAAGTCATCCTCGGCCAGGTGCTGACCGCGGGCCAGGGCCAGAATCCGGCGCGCCAGGCGGCGATCAAGGCCGGCGTCCCGAAGGAAAAGACCGCCTTCGGCCTCAATCAGGTTTGCGGCTCGGGCCTGCGCGCCGTCGCGCTCGGCATGCAGCAGATCGAAAGCGGCGACGCGAAGATCATCGTCGCCGGCGGACAGGAGAGCATGTCGCAGGCCCAGCACAGCGCGTATCTGCGCTCCGGCGTCAAGATGGGCGATCTGAAGCTGGTCGATACGATGATCAGCGACGGCCTGACCGATGTCTTCAATCACTATCACATGGGCCAGACGGCCGAAAACGTCGCCGCCAAATGGCAATTGACCCGCGACGAGCAGGACCGTTTCGCGCTCGCCTCGCAAAACAAGGCCGAGGCGGCTCAAAAGGCCGGCAAATTCGACGAGGAGATCGTTCCCTTCACGATTACCTCCAAAAAGGGCGACATCGTCGTCGACAAGGACGAATATATCCGTCATGGCGCGACGCTCGACGCCCTCGCCAAGCTCCGCCCCGCCTTCGCCAAGGATGGCACGGTGACGGCCGGCAATGCGTCCGGTCTCAATGACGGCGGCGCGGCGCTCGTGCTGATGAGCGCGGACGACGCCGCGAAACGCGGGCTTGAACCGCTCGCGCGCATCGTTTCCTGGGCGACGGCGGGCGTTGATCCGGCGATCATGGGCACGGGACCTATTCCCGCCTCCCGCAAGGCGCTCGAAAAAGCCGGCTGGAAGATCGGCGACCTCGATCTCGTCGAGGCCAATGAGGCGTTCGCGGCGCAGGCGCTCGCCGTCGCCAAGGACCTCGCCCTCGATCCGGCGCGCGTCAACGTCAATGGCGGCGCCATCGCGATCGGCCATCCGATCGGCGCCTCCGGCGCCCGCGTGCTGATCACGCTGCTGCATGAAATGAAGCGCCGAGGCGCCAAGAAGGGGCTCGCCACGCTTTGCATCGGCGGCGGCATGGGCATCGCGCTCACCGTGGAGCGCTGAGCGCTGATTTTGCGTTGAATTGATCCAAAATCAGGACGCGATCCTGTCGAGGGGTTAGAGCGGGGACGCGGGCGGAGTCTGGGCTGATGCTTTTCCTTCTCCCGCTCCAGCGCCCCGATCGGTAAACGACGCGAACGTCAGATTGTGCCAGCGCATGGCCTGGAGGATGTTTTTGTCTATCGGATGGCGCTGACAATCATTGCGTTCGCGCCGCGGCGCAGGCGACACAGCAAGGTCGACGACGACAATCAAAAGAAGCCTTAAGGCTGCATTGGGGAGACGGACATGGCGCGAGTGGCGGTTGTGAGCGGTGGAACGCGCGGGATCGGCGCGGCTGTCAGCATGGCGTTGAAGACGGCGGGATATGATGTCGCCGCGACCTACCACGGCAATGACGTGGCGGCCCAGCAATTCAAGGCGGAGACCGGCGTCCCCGTCTACAAATGGGACGTCTCCAACTACAAGGATTGCGCCGAGGGAATGAAGAAAGTGGCCGAGGAGGTCGGCCCCGTCGACGTCCTCGTCAACAATGCGGGAATCACCCGCGACTGCCCGTTTCACAAAATGACGCCCGAGCAATGGTTCGAGGTGATCAACACCAATCTCAATTCGCTCTTCAACATGACGCGCCCGGTCATCGAGGGCATGCGCGCGCGCGGTTTCGGCCGCGTCGTCAATATCTCCTCGATCAATGGCCAGAAGGGCCAGTTCGGACAGGCGAATTATTCCGCCGCGAAAGCGGGCGACATCGGCTTCACCAAGGCCTTGGCGCAGGAAAGCGCGGCCAAGGGGATCACCGTCAACGCCATCTGCCCCGGCTATATCGCCACGGAAATGGTGAGGGCGGTGCCAACTGAGGTGCTGCAGACAAAGATCCTGCCGCTGATTCCGGTGGGCCGGCTTGGCGAACCTGAGGAAATCGCGCGCTGCGTCGTGTTCCTCGCCTCGGACGAGGCGGGCTTCATCACCGGCGCGACGATCAGCGCCAATGGCGGCCAGTATATGATCTAGGGCGCGCGCGTTTCGCCTACGCCGAACGTTGAGGCCATGCGAGACGATGCGAGACTTTTGATGCAACGCGAGTCGATGGAGTTCGACGTGGTCGTGGTCGGCGCCGGTCCCTCGGGGCTCGCCGCCGCGATCCGCGTCAAGCAGCTCGATGCGGCGCTGACGGTCTGCGTTGTGGAGAAAGGCTCCGAGGTCGGCGCGCATATCCTCTCCGGCGCGGTGTTCGAGCCGCGTGCGCTCGACGAATTGATCGCCGACTGGCGCGCGCGCGGCGCGCCGCTCGCGACCAAAGCGAGCGAAGACAATTTCCTGTTTCTGACCAGGAAGAAGGCTTATCGCCTGCCGACGCCGCCGCAGATGCGCAATGAGGGCAATTACATCATCAGCCTCGGCAATCTCTGCCGCTGGCTGGCCGGGCAGGCTGAGGCGTTGGGCGTCGAGATTTTTCCGGGCTTCGCCGCCGCCGAGGTTCTTTATGACGCGGGCGGCGCGGTCAGCGGCGTCGCCACCGGCGACATGGGCGTCGGCAAGGATGGCGCGCCGACGGCGGCCTTTGCGCCCGGCGTCGAACTGCATGGCCGCCAGACGCTTTTCGCCGAAGGCGCGCGCGGTTCGCTGACCAAGACGCTGTTCGAGCGCTTTGATCTCCGCAAGGACTGCGATCCGCAAATCTTCGGGCTCGGGATCAAGGAATTATGGGAGGTCGAGCCCGCCAGGAGCCGGCCGGGCCGCATCGTCCACACAATCGGCTGGCCGCTCGACCACATGACCTATGGCGGCTCGTTTCTCTATCATCTTGAAGACAATCAGGTCGCCGTCGGCTTCGTCGTCGGCCTCGGCTATGAGAACCCTTTTCTCTCGCCCTTCGAGGAGTTCCAGCGCTTCAAGACGCATCCTTCGATCCGGCCGCTCTTCGCCGGCGGCCGGCGCATTTCCTATGGCGCGCGGGCGATCTCAGCCGGCGGCGCGCAATCCGCGCCGAAGCTGACCTTTCCCGGCGGCGCGCTGATCGGCGACTGCGCCGGATTTCTCAACCTTCCCAAAATCAAGGGCAGCCATACCGCGATGAAGTCAGGGATGATCGCGGCGGAAAGCGTCGTCGCTCTGTTGAAGGGGGAAAGCGACGCGCCGCGCGAGGCCGCGGCCTATCCGGCGGCGCTGAAGAAGAGCTGGCTCTGGGACGAACTTCTGCGGGCGCGCAATGTGAAGCCCGCGTTCAAATGGGGCCTCTGGCCGGCGATGGCCTATGCGGCGCTCGATACCTATGTCTTCCGCGGCCGCGCGCCCTGGACGCTGCATCATAAGCCCGACCATCTGACGCTGAAGCCGGCGGCGCAATCAAAGCCGATCGCCTATCCAAAGCCCGATGGGATCGTCAGCTTCGACAGGCTCTCCTCGGTGTTCGTCTCCAACACCAACCATGAAGAAAACCAGCCTTGCCATCTGAAGCTGAAAGACCCCGACGCCGCCATCAAAATCAACCTCGCGGTCTATGACGCGCCTGAGCAGCGCTACTGCCCGGCCGGCGTCTATGAGATCGTTGACGGCCCGGCGTTGCAAATCAACGCGCAGAACTGCGTCCACTGCAAAAGCTGCGACATCAAGGATCCGACCCAGAACATAAACTGGACGGTTCCCGAAGGCGGCGGCGGCCCGAACTATCCGAATATGTAGGCGCCTATTCCCACATTTTCGCCAACCGCGCCGTCATCGACGAGACGGCGACGCGGATGGCCGGTTGCCGCAGGGCCTTTATACTTTCTCCGCCAATCCGATCGGCCCCAGCTTTTTCTTTCAGGCCGCCGGCTTTGGGCTGTCGAGCCAGCGCAAAGATCCGGGCGTCGTCAGAGTTTCGCCTGTTTCAAGCAGTGTCTTGAGGCCGGACAAGACCATCGGCCAGCCGCCATAGAGCTGGGCGTCGGCGCCCTCGCGCAGCTGGTCATGGGTGATCGTCAGGCGGCATGAATCGCCAATCGGCACGATCTCCCAGGTCACGCGCGAGGTTCCCTCAGCTTTCACGTCGTCGTCCCATAAAGCCCTGAAGCTTTGAACGAGGCGGCGCGGCGGATCGACCTCCAGATTTTCGCCCTCGGCGATCATCGTTCCATTGCCAAACGCCTCATGGCGCGAACCCTGCCTCCAATCCGAGATGACGACGGCGCCGAAGGTATATTTGCGCCGCATTTCCGGATCCGTGATCGCCCGCCAGAGGCGCTCGGGCGTCGTCTTGATGTAGATTTCGAAAATCTTCTCCATCTTTCTCTCCTCCAGGCGTCGTTTCAGGTCGCTCAGCGATGCGGCGAAGGGCTCGGCGTATTTGCTTACCCAACGGTCGTGGACCAGCCGGATCGGGACGGGGTTCAGAAAATGCAACTTCTCGCGCCCGTGCCGGCGCGCCACGACGAGACCCGCCTCCTCGAGCAGCTTCAAATGCTTCATGACGCCGAAGCGCGTCATCGGAAGCCGCGCCTGCAGCGCGCTCAGGCTTTGCCCGTCCTCGATGAATAGCGCGTCGAGCAGGCTTCGACGCGTCGGGTCCGCGAGGGCTCTGAACACATCGTCCATGGGCGGGACAATAGGTGACTAATTGGTCACCTGTCAACCCCGCAAAGTCGGTCCGCTCCACTGGGGATCGAATTGCCGCCGTCACGGTTCATAAGTGAGACCGCCGGCGGCTCGTTGATCGGACGCCTGCGGGGCTCGACGGAGCGGCGCCCGGCTTCGTCATCTGCTAATGTGGCGCCTGAAGGCCGGCTCGGAGGATCATCGATGAAAAAGGCAGTTATCGCTGGTTACGCGCGCTCCCCCTTCACCCTCGCCAGAAAGGGTGAACTGGCGGGCGTGCGGCCCGACGATCTCGCCGCGCAGGTCATCGGGGCGCTCGTCGCGCGGAGTGGCATCCCGCCGGAGGATATCGAGGATTTGCTGCTCGGCTGCGCGTTTCCCGAGGGCGAGCAGGGGCTCAATCTCGCGCGGCTTGTCTCGCTTCTGGCGGGGCTGCCCAAATCCCTTGGCGCGGCGACGGTCAACCGCTTCTGCGGCTCCTCCATGACGGCGGCCCATATCGCGGCGGGCGCGATCGCGATGGACGCCGGCGAGGCTTTCATCGCCGGTGGCGTCGAGAGCATGAGCCGCGTGCCGATGATGGGATTCAACCCGCTGCCCCACCCGGAATTCGCGGCGCGCGAGCCTGGCGCTTATATGGCCATGGGCGATACGGCCGAGAATGTCGCCGCCAAATGGGAGGTCGGCCGCGCCGAGCAGGAGGCGTTCTCGGCGCGCTCGCAAAAACGCGCGGCGAGCGCGCGCGAGTCGGGTAAATTTGCCGATGAGATCATCGCCATCAAGGGCAGGAAGGGCGAGATCGCGCAGGATGGCTGCATCCGCCCCGAAACCACGCTCGAAACGCTGGCCGGCCTCAAGCCCGCCTTCAACGAGCATGGCGTCGTCACGGCGGGCACCGCCTCGCCGCTGACCGACGGCGCCGCGGCCCTCCTGATCTGCACCGAGGATTACGCGAAGCGCCATGGCCTCGACATTCTGGCGGCGATCAAATCCATCGCGGTCAGCGGCTGCAATCCGGAGATCATGGGCATCGGCCCGGTCGGCGCCTCGCGCAAGGCGCTGAAGCGGGCTGGCGTCGAGGTCGCCCAGCTCGACGTCATCGAGCTGAACGAGGCTTTCGCCGCGCAGGCCATCGCCTGTATGCGCGAATTGGAGCTGTCGCACGATCAGGTCAACATCGATGGCGGCGCGATCGCGCTTGGACATCCTCTCGGCGCGACTGGCGCGCGCCTCCTTGGCAAGGCGGCCTCGCTCTTGAAGCGCGAGAAAGGCAAATATGCGCTGGCGACCCAGTGCATCGGCGGCGGTCAGGGCATCGCCACGGTGCTGGAGGCTGTATGATGAGCGACATAAAAAAGGTCGCAGTCATCGGCGCCGGCGTCATGGGGGCTAGCATCGCCGCGCATGTCGCCAACGCGGGCGTGCCCGTCGTGCTGCTCGATATTGTCGCCAAGGATAATCCGAACCGCAGCGCCATCGCCGAAGGCGCGGTGGAGAAACTGCTCAAGACAGATCCCGCGCCCTTCATGAGCAAGGCGGCGGCGAAATTCGTGACGACCGGCAACATCGAAGACGATCTTGCGCTCATCGGCGATTGCGACTGGATCATCGAGGCGGTGATCGAGCGGCTCGACGTCAAACAGGCGCTCTACGCCGAAATCGAGGCCGCGCGCAAGGCGGGAAGCATCGTTTCGTCCAACACCTCGACGATCCCGCTCGAAAAGTTGGTCGAGGGTCTGCCGCCGCGTTTCGCGCAGGATTTCCTCATCACCCATTTCTTCAATCCGCCGCGCTACATGCGGCTCCTCGAAGTGGTCGGCGGCGACAAGTCGGACCCCGAGGCTCTGGCGCGGGTTTCGCATTTCGCCGATCTGATGCTCGGCAAGAGCGTCGTGCGTTGCAAGGACCGTCCCGGCTTCATCGCCAACAGGCTCGGCGTCTACTGGCTGCAGACCGCGGTGACGGAGGCCTTTAGGTCCGGCCTCGACATCGAGGAGGTCGACGCCATCATCGGCAAGCCGATGGGCGTTCCGAAAACCGGAGTCTTCGGCCTCCTCGATCTCGTTGGGCTTGACCTCATGCCGCATATCAATGCGAGCCTCGCTGCCGCGTTGCCGAAGGATGATCCCTTTCACGCTGCCAACACGCCGCTTCCGCTGGTCGAGAAGCTGATCGCGGACGGCTACACCGGCCGGAAGGGAAAGGGCGGCTTCTATCGCCTGAACCGCGACAAGGGCAAACTCAAAGAAGCGATCGATCTTTCGACCGGCGCGTTCCGGTCGGCGCGAAAGCCGCGGATCGAGGCGATCGAAGAGAGCGGGCGGAGCCTTGCGCGGTTGCTTGAACATGACAGCCCACATGGCCGCTACGCCTGGCGCGTGCTGGGGCCGACGCTCGCCTACGCCGCGATGCTTGTAGGCGACGCCGCCGACGACATCGAGTCCATCGATGAGGCGATGCGGCTCGGCTACAACTGGAAATTCGGCCCCTTCGAGCTGTTCGACCAGCTTGGCGTCGCGTGGTTTACGGCCAGACTGGAGGCTGACGGCACTCCCGTTCCGGCCATCCTGCGCATCGCGGACGGCCGCGCCTTCTACCGCGTCCACGAGGGACGCCGGCAAGCGCTCGGCCTTGACGGCGCCTACCATGATCTCGCGCGCCCTGAAGGCGTCCTCATGCTGGAGGACATCAAGCTCAACGCGACGCCGGTGTTGAAGAACGGCTCCGCGGCGCTGTGGGATATTGGCGACGGCGTCGCCTGCTTCGAATTCACGAGCAAGATGAATTCGCTCGATCCCGACACCATGGATTTGTTGATGCGCGCCATCCATCGGGTGGCTGCGGATTTCAAGGCGCTGGTGATCTACAATGAGGGGACCAATTTCTCCGTCGGCGCCAATCTCGGCCTTGCGCTTTTCGCCGCCAACATCGCGGCCTGGACCGAGATCGAAAATCTCGTCGCGCAGGGCCAGACGACCTATCGAATGCTGAAATACGCGCCCTTCCCGGCGGTCGGCGCGCCGTCGGGCATGGCGCTTGGCGGCGGCTGCGAGATCCTGCTTCACTGCGACGCCGTCGAAGCGCACGCCGAGACGTATATGGGCCTCGTCGAAGTCGGCGTCGGCTTGATCCCCGGCTGGGGCGGCTGCAAGGAGATGCTACAGCGCTGGTTCGCGCTGGGACGCCTGCCGAAAGGCCCGATGCCGCCGATCGCCAAGGCTTTCGAGACGATCAGCACGGCGACGGTTGCGAAATCGGCGGCCGAAGCCAAGGAGCTGTTGTTTCTGAAATCGACCGACGGCGTCGTGATGAACCGCTACCGCCTGCTCGCAGCCGCCAAGGCGCGGGCGCTGAAACTCGCTGAAAATTACAGGCCGCCGGAGCCTCAGGTCCTGAACCTGCCGGGCCCCAGCGCGAAGGTCGCCATGAACATGGCGGTCGACAGCTTTGCGCGGCTCGGCAAGGCGACCCCCTATGACAGGATCGTGTCCGGCGCGCTGGCCGAGGCGCTGTCGGGCGGCGAGACCGACATCATGGAGACCATCGACGAGGACGGACTTTTGAAGCTCGAACGCGAAAGCTTCAGGAAGCTGGTGCGCCGGCCCGAGACATTGGCGCGCATCGAGCATATGCTGACTGCCGGCAAACCTTTGCGCAATTAGTCCCGCGCGTCCCGCTGTAGGATCGAACGAACAGGATCGAACATGGCCGGCTATAAGGCTCCCCTGCGCGACATGCGCTTCGTTCTCTTCGAGCTGATGGGCGGCGACGACATCGCCAGCCTGCCGGGCTATGAAGACTTCACGCGCGACCTCATCGACCCTGTCCTCGAAGAGGCCGCCAAGGTCTGTGAGGAAGTGTTGCATCCCCTGAACCGCTCAGGCGACGAGGAGGGCTGCACGCTCGAGAACGGCGTCGTGCGCACGCCGAAGGGTTTCATCGACGCCTACCGGCAATTCCGCGAGGGCGGCTGGACCTCGATCGCCTGCGATCCCGAATATGGCGGACAGGGGCTGCCCAAGGCCGTCGATACGCTGATCGTCGAGATGATCTGCTCGGCCAATCTTTCTTTCAGCCTCTATCCGGGCCTCACCCAGGGCGCCTATGTCGCGCTGCACGACTTCGGCTCCGACGCGCTGAAACAGACCTATCTGCCGAAACTCGTCGAAGGATCATGGTCCGGCACCATGTGCCTCACCGAGCCGCATTGCGGCACCGATCTTGGCCTGTTGCGCACGCGCGCTACGCCGACCGACGACGGCGCCTACAAGGTGACCGGCACGAAGATCTTCATCTCGGCCGGCGAACATGATCTCACCGACAACATCATCCATCTGGTGCTGGCGCGGCTTCCCGGCGCGCCGAAGGGGACCAAGGGCGTCAGCATGTTCCTCGTGCCCAAATATCTCGTCAATCCTGATGGTTCGCTTGGGCAACGCAATGGCGTCTCCTGCGGCTCGATCGAGCACAAGATGGGCATCAAGGGCTCGGCCACCTGCGTCATGAACTTCGACGAGGCGAAGGGCTGGCTCGTCGGCGAGCCGCATAAGGGCATGCGCGCCATGTTCGCGATGATGAACGCCGAGCGCCTCGCCGTCGGCATGCAGGGCCTTGGCGTCGCCGAGGCCTCCTATCAGGGCGCCGTCGCCTATGCCCGCGAGCGCCTGCAGGGCCGTTCGCTGTCGGGCGCGAAGCATCCCGAAAAGCCGGCCGACCCGATCATCGTGCACCCCGACGTGCGGCGCATGCTGCTGACGCAGCGCGCCTATGCCGAGGGTCTCCGCGCCCTCGCCGCCTGGACCGCCCGCAGCCTCGACTTTGAGAGCCGCCACCCGGATCCCGCGGTCCGCCAGGAGGCCGCGGATTTCGTCGCGCTGGCGACGCCGATCGTCAAAGCGCTGATGACCGATCTCGGCTCGGAAGCGGCCAATCTCGGCATGCAGGTGCTGGGCGGCCATGGCTACATCCGCGAGCATGGCATGGAGCAATATGTGCGCGACTGCCGCATCGCGCAGATCTATGAAGGCACCAACGGCATTCAGGCGCTGGACCTCGTCGGCCGCAAGTTGCCCGCCAACGCCGGACGCCTGCTGCGCCGGTTCTTCCACCCGGTGTCGGACTACATCGAGGCGAAGAATGCGGACAAGGCGCTCGGCGAATTCGTGCAGCCGCTGGGCAAGGCGTTCGTTCGGCTGCAGCAGGCGACGGCGCAGGTCGCCCGCGCGGGGCTGCGCGATCCGGAGGAGGCGGGGGCGGCGGCGACCGACTATCTGCGCCTTTTCGGCCTCACCGCGCTCGCCTATCTCTGGACCCGCATGGCCGAGGTCAGCCTGCCAAAGCTCGGCGTCGAAGATCCGGACGGCTTCTACGCCGCGAAGGTCGCCACGGCGCGTTTTTTCATGCAGCGTATCCTGCCGCAGACCAGCGGCCTGTTCTCGTCCATCATGGCGGGCGGCAAATCGATGATGGCTTTCGAGGAGGCGGCTTTTTAAGATCACGCCGCTACAGGCTCAACGCGCCTTCGTCCACAAAAAAGGACCGCGAAAATGACCGGGCGCAGGGTCGCGATCTACTATGCATGGAGTTCGGCCGGGCGAAATCGGTGCGCCGCTTCCGGTCATCGAGAACCGTTTTCCAGCGCTTTTCGAAAGCAGGCGAATGCTGTTTCCCCGCTTCGAAGAGCTGGCCGATCCGGCGCGCTTCGATCAGAGCATCGCGGGCTTCCTCGACCATCTTTTGAAAGCCAACTTCATCGCTTTCGCGGAGCAAGCGAAGGCCCAAACCGGCCACGCAGTCATTGAAACGGAACGCGTCAACGACGACGGCGCACAGGCGCCGCTGGATGACGCTTTTCTCGACGGGATCGACACCCTGATCGTGATCAGCTTCGACTCGCTTCGGACCGGCCAGCAGGCAAGCGCCGCCGAAGTGAGCGCTGTCCGGACATTTCTCGACGATCCCGACCGCCTCGTCTTCGTCTGCCCTCACCACGACATCGGCGACGCCGAAAACCTTGCCGACGCCGAACGGCTGCGGCTGCAGGAGGAAGATTTTTTCCATCACGGCGACCGCACCATTCCGCCTCAGCAACGCTTCGGCGGCTTCGCGCGCTCGCTGCTCGCCGGTCTCGGGGTTCCGGTGGAGAATCGTTTCGGCCTGCGGCCCGCAGCCGCGCCGGACGGATCGCCGGCGCCCATCGAGATCGAGAGAGAGCGAGATCGCTTGAATCTTTTGAACGGCGTAACGACGTTAAATCTGCATCCGCATTTGCCGCACTTCCAGCGCCTCGAAGACTCTCCCGCCAAGCTCGACGTGCTCGCCCGTCAATTCATCGATCTGTCCGCTCCGCCTCACGCGTTCGTTCGTAGCGGACACGCGACATTCGACGCGCTGCTTCAGTCGCGGCCCGAGATTTTCGCCGGCGCCCTGTTGATTGGCGACGCGACGCTTTGGAGCTCGGCGGCTGGCGGCCTCGACAGTCTCCGCCGTCTGTGGACGAATGTGGTTCAGCGACCGCGCCAATCCTGAAATCCGCACGTTTTTGCTCGCAGTCGCCTAAGTGGAGAAAAGACAGGCGCCGCTCAAAAGGCTATAGCGTTGGCGTTTGTCCGCCGGCGCGGCGTAGGCGGAACAGAGAACGGATTTTTGCATGAAAGCGCTGGTCGCGGTGAAGCGGGTGGTTGATTACAACGTCAGGATCCGCGTGAAGGCCGATAATTCCGGCGTCGACACGGCGAACGTCAAATTCTCCGCCAATCCTTTCGACGAAATCGCCATCGAGGAGGCGGTGCGGCTTAAAGAAGCCGGCGTCGTTTCCGAAATCATCGCCGTCTCGATCGGCCCGGCGGCGGCGCAGGAAGTGCTGCGCTCGGCGCTGGCGCTCGGCGCCGACCGCGCCATTCTGGTGCAGACGGACGAGGAGGTCGAGCCGCTGGCGGTCGCCAAGATCCTCAAAGCCCTTTGCGAACGCGAAGCGCCGCAGCTCGCGATCCTCGGCAAGCAGGCGATCGACGATGATTCGAACCAGACCGGCCAGGCGCTCGCCGCGCTGCTTGGCTGGCCGCAGGGGACCTTCGCTTCAAAGCTCGTCGTCAAGGACGGCCGCGCGGAAGTCACCCGCGAGATCGACGGCGGGCTTGAGACGGTGTCGCTGGGGCTGCCGGCGGTGGTGACGACGGATCTCCGGCTCAACGAGCCGCGCTACGCCAGTCTGCCGAACATCATGAAGGCGCGCAAAAAGCCGCTCGAAATCATCCCCGCGCCTGAACTCGGGCTCGATATCGCGCCGCGTCTCGTCGCCCTGAGGGTCGAGGCGCCGCCGAAGCGGGCGGCCGGCGTCAGGGTCGCGGATGTCGCCGCGCTCGTCGACAAATTGAAGAACGAAGCGAAGGTGATCTGAAATGGCTGTTCTCGTCCTCGCCGAACATGACGGCCGCGCCCTTAAGCCGGCGACCCTCAACGCCGTGACGGCCGCCCTTCTGCTCGGCGGTCCTGTCGATCTGCTGATCGCTGGCCATGACGCCGGCGCGATCGCCACAGCCGGCGCGGCCATCGCCGGCATCGAAAAAGTGCTGCTCGCCGACGACGCGCTCTACGCCCATCCGCTGGCCGAGACGGTGGCGCCGCTCGTCGCCGGGCTCGCGGAAAATTACGCCGCGATCCTCGCCGCCGCGACGACCTTCGGCAAGAATGTGCTGCCGCGCGTGGCGGCGTCGCTGGACGTCCAGCAGATTTCGGAGATCGTCGCGGTCATCGCGCCCGATACTTTCGTGCGGCCCGTTTACGCCGGCAATGCGCTGGCGACGGTGCGCTCGACGGATGCGTTGAAGATCATCACCGTGCGCGCCACCGCTTTCGCGCCCGCCGCCGCGTCCGGCGGCGCGGCTTCCATCGCCGCCATCGCCGCGCCGCCCGCCGCTGCCGATGCGAGATTCGTCCGCGAGGAGCTCGCCGTCTCGGAGCGCCCGGAGCTGACCGCCGCGCGAATCATCATTTCGGGCGGTCGCGCCTTGCAGAACGCGGAGAATTTCGCGACCTACATCGAACCAATCGCGCAAAAGCTTGGGGCCGCCATGGGCGCCTCGCGCGCGGCGGTCGACGCCGGCTACGCGCCGAATGATTGGCAGGTGGGCCAGACCGGCAAGATCGTCGCGCCCGATCTCTACATCGCCGTCGGCATTTCGGGCGCCATCCAGCACCTCGCCGGAATGAAGGATTCGAAAGTCATCGTCGCGATCAACAAGGACGAAGAGGCGCCGATCTTCCAGGTCGCCGATTACGGCCTCGTCGCGGATTTGTTCGAGGCGCTGCCACAACTCGACGCGGCGCTGAAATCCGCCTGATTCCAGCGCCGCGCGACGTATTGAGCAAGACGGCCAGCTCCCGAGGCTCCCCGCCGGAGCTGGCCGAAAGCCTCAGTATTTGGCGACGACCGCCGCCGGGGCCGGACCGCCGAAGCGATAGGTGACGCCGCCGCCGATCAGCCAGGGGCTGAGATTGGCCTGTCCGCTGATCGATACGACACCGGGCGCGACAGTTCCGTAGACGTGCGGGTTCATCATGATCTTCTTGAGGTCGAGGTTGAAGCCCCAATGATCGTCGATCATGTAGTCGAAGCCGATCTGGCCCGCGACGCCCCAGGAATTCTGGACGGCGACCGTGTTGAGCAGGGGCAGAGCCGCATGCTGGTCGAAATAAACCGTATAGTTCACGCCGACGCCGACATAGGGCTGGAACTGACCGAAATTGGTCACGTGATATTGCAGCAGGACGGTGGGCGGGAACAGCCAGGCGCTCGCGGCCTGCTGATTGGGAGCGACGGTTCCGCCGTCCAGAAACAGCTTGTGGTAAGAGACGCAGCAAATGGCCTCGACCGCGATGTTCTTCGTAAAGAAGTAGCTGACGTCAAGTTCGGGAATGGCGGCGTCGGAGGCTTTGAAGCCGCCGCTGACGAAGGCCCCGGCGGGAACCGTCTGAAGTATGCCGCCGGAGGTCGGGACGACGCCGACGGCGCGCAGCCGAACCTGGAACGGCTGGAAAGCCTCGGGCAGGGCCGGCGCCGGGGCTGGCGCCGGCGGCGGCGCGAGATCGGCGGCCGACACGGAGGCGGCTGACGCCCCGAGCATAAAAGCTGCCGCCGCGCAGCGAACGATCCTAATCATTGAAACCCCCGAACACCCAAAATGGGCCGTTATCTTTTCGCGGCGCTTACGCCGCCGGCTTACGCCTGCATAAACTGCCTTTAGGCGTGTAGTTTCAGTTTGATCTGGGTCAATTGCAATGGGGCTGGGTTGTTATTCAAAAACCTGTTGCAAAACCGCAACTAAGCTTGGCACAGACTTTCATTTTGCTATTAAGTATTGGCTGTCATGACTTATGTCAGGCGACAAAGGCCGACGCGGACGTCGCCCAAACTGCCGCTTAAATCCCGTCGAGGCGCATGCTAAAGTCCGGCATGACCAGCAGTTCGGCGCCTGCGAACGAGACGCAGGAGACTATCCATGACCGCCGCATCGCGGCGCTGACGCAGGCGCTCGGCGATCGCTCGGTCGTGCTGGTCGGCTTCATGGGATCGGGCAAGACCTCGACCGGCCGCCGCCTCGCGCAGCGGCTGGGGCTGGCCTTCGTCGACGCCGACGCCGAGATCGAAGCGGCGGCGGGAATGACCATCGCGGAGATCTTCGCGAGGCACGGCGAGCCTTCGTTTCGCGACGGCGAGCGCCGCGTCATGGCGCGTCTTCTCGAAGAAGGGCCGCGCGTCATCGCCACCGGCGGCGGCGCTTTTCTGCACGAGCAGACGCGGGCGCGGATCGCCGCGCGCGGGCTGTCGGTCTGGCTTAAGGCCGACCCCGACGTGCTCTGGCGCCGCGTGCGCAAGCGCTCGCATCGCCCGCTGCTGCAAGGCCAGGATCCCGAGGCGACGTTCCGCGCGCTGCTGGAGCAGCGCTATCCCTATTACGCCCGCGCCGACCTCACCGTCGCCTCGCGCGACGGCCCGCATGACCTCGCCGTTGACGAGATCATCTCGGCGATTGAGTTTTTCCTGCGCTTTTCGCCCGAGCCGCCGGCGCTTGTCTCCTCGCGGGACGCCGCAAAAATCCCGGCCCCCGGCCAGTCCGGCGCCGCTGTCGGGGATTTTCTTTTCGGTCCGCCGCCTGAGGGCGCCGAGGCGGGCGCACAAGTCGCGCCTGCGCCCGCCGAGCCGGCCGCCATCGCGCGGGTCGAAGTGGAGCTCGGCGCGCGATCCTACGATATTCTGATCGGTCCCGGCCTTCTCGCCAAAGCTGGCGCCTATATCCAGAATCTTGCGCCGGGGGCCGCCTGCGCCATCGTGACCGACGCCAATGTCGCCGAACTTCATCTTGCCGCGCTGCGAGAATCGCTCGACGCGGCGGGCGTGCGCCATTGCGCCATCGTGGTCGCCCCCGGCGAGGCGTCGAAATCCTATGCGGCATTCGCAGAGGTCTGCGACGCCATCATCGCGGCGCGGCTCGAACGCGGCGACCTCGTGCTGGCCTTCGGCGGCGGCGTCATCGGCGATCTTGCCGGCTTTTGCGCCTCCGCGGTCCGGCGCGGCATGCGCTTCGTGCAGATCCCGACGAGCCTGCTGGCGCAGGTCGATTCCTCCGTCGGCGGCAAGACCGGCGTCAACTCCGATCACGGCAAGAATCTGATCGGCGCGTTTCACCAGCCCTCGCTGGTGCTCGCCGACTCAGATGTGCTCGAAACCCTGCCGCCGCGCGAATTTCGCGCCGGCTACGCCGAAATCGTCAAATACGGCCTCATCGGCGACGCCGACTTCTTCGACTGGCTCGAAGCCAATTGGCGCGGCATCTTCGCCGGCGGGGCCGAGCGCATCCACGCCATCGCGACGAGCTGCGAAGCCAAGGCCGCCATTGTCGGGCGGGATGAATATGAGCGCGGCGATCGCGCCCTTTTGAACCTCGGCCACACCTTCGGCCACGCGCTCGAGCGCCTCAACCATTATGACGGCGCGCGGCTGGTGCATGGCGAGGGCGTCGCCATCGGCATGGCCGCGGCGTTCCGCTTTTCCGTCAGCCGCGGGCTTTGCCCGCCAGAGGCCGCCGCGCGGGTCGAGGGGCATTTGCGCGCGGTCGGCCTGCCGACCCGGATCGGCGACATCGCTGGCCTTGGCGCCGGCGCCGAGGAGATCGTCGAGGCCATGCAGCAGGACAAGAAGGTCGAACGCGGCGCGCTGACCTTTATCCTCGCGCGGGAAATCGGCGACTGTTTCGTGGCGAAATCGATCGGCGCCGAAGAGGTTCGCGCGTTCCTCGAAAACGAACTGAACACGGGAAACTAGCACCATGCACGGCCCCGGCGCCGATGTCTTGTCGGTCTCTTTGTGGATCGCGATCGCCATCATCATCGTCTGCCTCGCCCTGTCGGCGTTTTTCGCGGCCTCCGAGACGGCGCTGACCGCGGCCTCGCGCGCGCGCATGCACGCCCTCGAAAAAAGCGGCGATCGCCGCGCGGCCCTGGTCAACCGGTTGCTGTCGCGCCGCAACCGCATGATCGGCGCGTGCCTGCTCGGCAACACCTTCGTCAACATCGGCTCCTCGGCGTTCACGACCAGCATTCTCGTCGCCATCGTCGGCGATAAGGGCGCGCTTTACGCGACCGTGCTGATAACCCTTCTGGTGCTGGTTTTCGCGGAGGTCATGCCGAAGACCGTGGCGATCAATTATCCCGATCGCATGTCGCTCATGGTGGCGCGGACGCTGTCGTTCTTCGTCGCTTTGTTCGGGCCGGCGCTTGTCGCGGTCGACGGCTTCGTTCGCGGCTTTCTGAAGCTTTTCGGCGTCGACGCCAGTCAGCAGCGCTCGATCCTCTCGGGCCATGAGGAATTGAAAAGCACCGTCGATCTTTTGCATGAGGAAGGCGGCGTCGCGCGCTCCGACCGCGATATGTTCGGCGGCCTCCTCGACCTGCGCGAACTCGAGGTCTCCGACGTCATGGTCCATCGCACCAAGATGCTGACGCTGAACGCCGACCTGCCGCCGGAGGAACTGATCCGCGAGGTCGTCGGCGCGCCCTATTCGCGGCTGCCGATCTGGCGCGACGATCCCGAAAACATCATCGGCGTGCTGCACGCCAAGGATTTGTTGCGCGCGCTCGACGCCGCCGGCGGCAAGCTTGAGCATCTCGACGTCGAGAGCATCGCGCTGAAACCCTGGTTCGTTCCGGACACGACGCCGGTGCGCGATCAGCTGCAGGCGTTTTTAAAGCGCAAGACGCATGTCGCCATCGTCGTCGACGAATACGGCGTCGTCATGGGCCTCGTCACGCTGGAGGATATTCTCGAAGAGATCGTCGGCGATATTTCCGACGAGCATGATCTCGTCGCGCAGGGCGTGCGGCCCCAGTCCGACGGATCGGTCACCGTCGAGGGCTCGGTGCCGATCCGCGACCTCAACCGGGTGATGAACTGGAATCTGCCCGACGAGGAGGCGACGACCATCGCCGGGCTCGTCATCCATGAAGCGCGCGCCATTCCGGAGTCGGGGCAGGTGTTCACCTTCCACGGCTTCCGCTTCGACGTGCTGCGCAAGACCAAGAACCGCATCACGCTGCTGCGCGTATCGCCGGCCGGCGCGGAAAAGGCCGCCGCCCACGCGCGGTGAGGGCGTCGGGCGCGAGCGACTTGTATGTCAGCGGCGCTCGGTTCGAATCCGGTTTGAGCCATGAGTGGACGCTTGAGGCGCGCGGCGAAATGACGGCATTCGGACGATAAGATGGAAAAGCGGGTCTTCGCCGATGTCTCTACGGCATTGGGGCTTGTTGCGATCCAAAGAAACAAACGGCGCCCGCGATAGCAGGCGCGACGCTCGGGTCGAGCGCCACGACTAGTGAAACGCCTTTTACAAAATTGTCGTGCGAGCTGTACTTTTATAAAGGTCGACGCATCGAATATTTGGATATTTGATACCGCGAAGTAGTGGAGAGCAGACGATGCAGCAATTCGCACGCGTGCTTACGGATGGAGGCGCCGTTCCCGTAATTTTAAAAGGGAGCGAGCACCTTGATTTGCGCCCGATCGTGTCGGACATCGACCCGAACGCGATAGCCGGCGGCGCCTTGATCGGCATCGATATGTCGCGCCTTTCTCCCGTCGCCGGCCAGTTCACCTACCTCGCGCCGATCGCTGGCGTCCGCCAGATCGCAGCCACCGGCTTCAACTACAAGAAGCACATCGAGGAATTCAAAATGAAGGCGCCCACGGAGCCGGAGGTGTTCCTGAAAGCGATTACTTCCTTGACTGGACCGTTCGATCCCATTTCCCGCGGCGGCAACCAGGGCGTGAAGCTGGATTGGGAAACGGAGCTCGCAATAGTGATTGGTCGCGAGACCACGGACATCTCCGTCGCCGAAGCGGCCGACCATATCTTTGGCTACGTCTGCATCAACGACGTCTCCGACCGGACGACGCAGGTCGATGCCGAAGGCCAGCAACATCTGGTTCGCGCGAAATCTCGGCCAACCTACAGCCCCATTGGCCCCTACCTGACGACCGGCATAGACGCCATGAAGCTCGATGTTTGGACCAAACTGAACGGTCATTTTGAACAGCAGGGCAACCCCAGCGACATGTTGTTCAGCGTCGACGAGATGGTGGCCTATTTCTCCACCCACATGGCTCTGCTGCCAGGCGACCTGATAGCGACAGGAACGCCCCCGGGCGTGGGCTTCGGCAAGAACCGATATATGGCGGTAGGCGATGTGCTGGAGTGCGGCATCGCCGACCTCGGCGCCCAGCGGCACGAGATCAGGGCCTGAGAGCCGGTTGCATCTGCCGCGATCGGCCGCCGCCTCTCGCGTCGAGGCCTCGCCGCGCGCGCGGGGTTGCGCGTGAATCGCCCCTGCTCATCTCGCGGCCGGGCAGGCCTGCGGACGAGTAAAAAAATTCGTCGTGGCGGAGCCTGTCGCCGATTGCCCGTTGCGACGATGGATTTTAAGCTTTCCTTGCCGGATTGATCAATCTCACCGGACGAACCACGGGAGGGGTCGATGAAATGGCTGAACTTGACCGCTGCGGTCAGCATAATTTCACTGGCTTTTTGCGGAATGGCGCTCTCGGACGAGAAGCGGAGCGCCGCCTCTAAAGCGTGCTGGATGGAGGCGCATAAGGAGTATCCGAAAGACTCCGGCAACGACGTCGACACCTCAGGGCTCGCCAAAGACGCTTATTTCCACTACGTGTCGTGCATGCAGAGCCGCGGCTTCGAGCCATAACGCGGGCGGTGGCGGGTCGCGCCAACCAAAGGGGCGCCGTCTCTTCGGGCCGACGTCCTTTTTTCATGAAGCCGGTTGAACGATGGCGGGATCGACGGCGGCGCAGGCCTTTACCGTCGCGCCGGGCCTGGCGGGCCAGCGGCTCGACCGCATCATCGCGGCGGCCGCGCTCGCCACGCCGCTGTCCCGCACCCGCGCCAAGCATCTGATCGAGAGCGGCCATGTCAGCGTCGATGGCGTGATCGTCGCGGATGCGAGCTTTTCCGCGCGCGGGGGCCAGATGATCGCCGTCGCGGCGCCTCCCGCGGCGGACCCGATTCCGAAGGGCGAAGACATCCCGCTCGATGTCGTGTTCGAGGACGCCCATCTGCTCGTCATCGACAAGCCGGCCGGGCTCGTCGTGCATCCGGCGGCGGGCCACGCGGCCGGCACGCTGGTCAATGCGCTGATCGCTCATTGCGGCGCGAGCCTCTCCGGCATCGGCGGCGTCAGGCGCCCCGGCATCGTGCATCGCCTCGACAAGGACACTTCGGGCCTGATGGTCGTCGCCAAGACCGATGCGGCGCATCAGGGGCTGGCGAAAATTTTCGCCGACCATGGCAAGACCCTCGGCCTCAGGCGCGAATATCTCGCCATCGCCTGGGGCGTTCCGGCCCGCGCCTCGGGCGCGATCGACGCGCCGCTCGGACGCCATTCCATCGATCGCGAGAAAATCGCCATCGTGCCCGCCGCGCGCGGTCGCCACGCCGTGACCCATTGGCGGATCGTCGAGCGCTTCGGCGCGGAGGCCTGCCTCATCGCCTGCCGGCTGGAGACCGGCCGCACGCACCAGATCCGCGTGCATCTCGCCAGCATCGGCCATCCGCTGCTCGGCGATCCGGTCTATGGACAGGGCTTCAAGAGCAAGGCGGCGCGCCTGTCGCTCCCGGCGCAGGCCGCGCTGAAAGCTCTGGCGCGGCAGGCGCTTCACGCCGCCGTGCTGGGCTTCGTTCATCCCGTCACCGGCGAGGCGCTGCTTTTCGAGAGCGTGCCGCCGCGCGACATGCAGGACCTTCGCGCGGCGCTGGCGGCGGGCGGCGATTGAGGCGAAGCGAAGGCCATGGCGCTATTTTCGCTCTCCAGTTTCGCGCAAGGCCGATCGGCCACCATCAAAAGTTCGTAATCCGGCGGGTCCAAAAACGGCAGCGGCTAAGCTTTGACGTTAATTTTTTGCAATGGCGAAACTTCATTGCTGCGCCGCGCGTATAAGCTGAGAGAAGAACTGTCTCAGGCGGCGCTTGCGTCAGAGAAACCGCGGCCTGGGCGGGGCAATGTTGCGAAAATGTAATGCGCTGCAACATGGCTGGGCCTTTCAGCTGCCGTTCAGGCGCTATATATTTTCTCGCTGCGGTCGACTCTGCGAGTGGCCGCGACAGGGTTCGCCGAATGCGGGGGCCCCTATGGAGGTGGAAAACGATGGCTGCTGCGCTGCCAATGATATCGGGGGAGAGCGGACTCGCTCGTTACCTCAATGAAATCAGACGGTTCCCTATGCTGGAGCCGCAACAGGAATATATGCTGGCGAAAAGCTGGCGCGAACATGCGGACAAGGAAGCCGCCCATAAGCTCGTCACCTCGCATCTGCGCCTCGTCGCCAAGATCGCGATGGGCTATCGCGGCTACGGCCTGCCGATCAGCGAAGTCGTGTCGGAAGGCAATGTTGGCCTGATGCAGGCGGTCAAGCGCTTCGAGCCGGATAAGGGCTTTCGCCTCGCCACCTACGCGATGTGGTGGATCCGCGCCTCGATTCAAGAATATATCCTGCGCTCCTGGTCGCTCGTCAAAATGGGCACGACGGCGAGCCAGAAGAAGCTGTTCTTCAACCTGCGCAAGGTGAAAAGCCAGATCTCGGCGCTCGAAGAGGGCGATCTGAGGCCGGAGCACGTCCAGACCATCGCGCACCGGCTCGGCGTCAGCGAGCAGGATGTCGTCGATATGAACCGGCGCATGTCGGGCGACGCCTCGCTCAACGCGCCGCTCCGGGAAGAGGGCGAGGGCGAATGGCAGGACTGGCTGGTCGACGACAGCGCCAGTCAGGAGAAGCTGCTGGTCGACCGCGAGGAAAAAGACAATCGCCTCGGCGCCCTGCATAATGCGCTCGGCGTGCTGAACGATCGCGAGCGCCGCATTTTCGAGGCGCGCCGCCTCGCCGAGGATCCGATGACGCTGGAGGCTCTCTCCGACGAATTCGACATTTCGCGCGAGCGCGTGCGGCAGATCGAGGTGCGCGCGTTTGAAAAAGTCCAGTCCGCCGTGAAAGCCGGCGTCGCCCGCATCGAGATGCAGGCGCGCCCGCCGCAGATCGCGGGTCCCGCCGCGTCGGCCTGACCGGCTGAGGTCTCTTTAGCCCTCCTGCGCGATCGCCCCATTCGGGGCGATCGCCGCTTTGGCCGCGCAGGGGCGGTCCATAGTCGCTCGAGCGGGGGAATCATGATCGATTTTTACTATTGGACGACGCCGAACGGCCACAAGATCACGCTTTTCCTCGAAGAAGCGGGGCTTCCCTACGAGCTGAAGCCGGTCAATATCGGCAGGGGCGAACAGTTTGCGCCGGCCTTTCTCGCCGTTTCGGCCAATAACCGCATTCCGGCCATCGTCGATCGCGATCCGGCCGACAGCGGCGCGCCAATTTCGGTGTTCGAATCCGGCGCAATCTTGCTCTATCTCGCCGAAAAGACCGGCAAATTCCTCAGCCCCGACCTTCGCCTTCGCGTCGCGACGCTCGAATGGCTGTTCTGGCAGGTTGGCGGCATCGGCCCGATCGCGGGGCAGAACCACCATTTCAGCCAATATGCGCCGGAGAAAATCCCCTACGCGATCGAGCGCTATGTGAAGGAGACCAACCGGCTTTACGGCGTGCTCGACCAGCGCCTCGTGGATCGGCCCTTCGTCGCCGGCGATTATTCCATCGCCGATATGGCGATCTATCCGTGGATCGTCCCTTACAAGAACCAGGGGCAGAACCTCGACGATTTCCCCCATCTCAAGCTCTGGTTCGAGACCATCGCCGCGCGGCCCGCGACAAAGCGCGCCTATGCGATCGCCGAGCGGCTCAACGCCAACCCGACGATCGACGAAGAATCCCGCAAAATCCTGTTCGGCCAGACCGCCAGGCGCTGATCAGCGCTGACGTGTCGCGGTCGCCCCGAGCCTCAATCATGGCCGGCCTTCGCGTGCCCCGACTTGATCAGCTTGGCCACCTCCCTGTGCAGCTCCTGCGGCGTGCGAATGTGATGCAGCGCGGGCGGCAGCGTGATCTCGTGCAGCTTTTGGCCCGCCAGAGGGACAAGGCGGCCGCCGAAGGGCGCGTCTGCGCCAGCGCTCAATGTTTCCCGCGCTGTGGCGACGACCTCTCCCTCGGCATTTGTGATGGCGAATATTTTCATCGTTCCCCCCAAAGAATTTCAATTCGATCAAACGAACCCGCCGCCCTGCACGCTAAATCCGCCAACGGCGCCTCCGCCGCGCCCGCCCGCGACGGGGCGATTGGTGACCGTGGCGCCATAGGAATAGCGCCCGTCATCGCCGAGCATCTTGGTCTGCTCGGTGATGACCAACCCGTCGAATTCAACCTCGGGATGCGCCGAAAAATATTGGGCGCCGTGGTCGGCGCCGTCGGGCCACTGCCAGCCAACCAGCCGCACCGATGCGCCGGGTAAGATGGTAAAGTCTCCAATGCCGTTGAACCCGTCGATGAAGCCGCCGCCTTCGACGACAAAGTTGGGGTCGATGCGCGAAGGTTCGTCGGCGAAGCCGTAAGCATAGCCGATCTGGCCCGGCTGCAGGCAGACCTTCTCCTGCGCTGTCATGACCAGCTTGACGTCCCGATCGATCGGCGAGGCGGAGCAGAACTGCGCGCCATGATCCTCGTAATTGCCGAAGTAGATGAAGCCGGATCCATTTTGCATCTGAAACGGATTGAGGAAGCCGCCGCCCTGGACGCTGAAAAACGCGTCCATCGGGCCTTCGTTCGTCACGCGGAAACCGTAATAGGTTCGCCCGTCCGAGCCTTGCGTCTTGTTCTGCTCGCTCATCACGAGATTGGCGTTCGGAGTGAGCGGATGCGCCGAAAAATACTGCGCGCCGCGATCGCCGCCATCGGGCCACGACCAGCCATCGAGGCGGAAAGACTGCCCTGAGGCGATGGTGAAAAAGCCTATCCCGTTGAACGCCATCGCTGACTCCCGTTTGTCTTCGTCTATTATAACACGGGCGCAGAAAGTAAAAAGGCGCATCGGACGCCGCCCGGCCCCTCTTGACGGCGCCCACGAGGCTCCCGTCGCGTCGGCGAAATCTGCGGCAAAGCCTATGCGCCGCGGCCGCGCCGGCCGAAGGTTGGGCCTTGCCTCCATCATGGCCTGAAATTATACGCGGGGGATCGGGCGCGCATCGCGCGGTGGGCCGCCCATCGAGACGAAAAGAGAAAAAATGGCGGGACATAGCCAGTTCAAGAACATCATGCACAAGAAGGGCAAGCAGGATGCGATCCGCTCCAAGCTCTTCTCCAAGCTCGCCCGCGAAATCACCGTCGCCGCCAAGCTCGGCCTGCCGGACCCCACGATGAATGCGCGGCTTCGCGCCGCCGTCATCGCCGCGCGCGTCGAGAACATGCCGAAAGACAATATCGAGCGCGCCATCAAGAAAGCCACGGGCGCCGACGCCGAAAACTATGATGAAGTGCGCTATGAGGGCTATGCCACAGGCGGCGTCGCCGTCATCGTCGAGGCGCTGACCGACAATCGCAACCGCACGGCGGGCGAGGTGCGCTCCTATTTCACCAAGGTCGGCGGCGCGCTGGCCGAGACCGGCGCCGTCTCCTTCATGTTCGATCACGTCGGCCTTATCGAATTTCCGGCCAAGGCCGCGTCCGAGGAAGCGATGCTGGAGGCCGCCATCGAGGCCGGCGCCGATGATGTCGAATCGACCCCGGAGACCCATCAGATCACGACCTCGCTCGAAAGCCTGCGCGAGGTGGCGCAGAAGCTCGAGGCCAAATTCGGCGAGCCGACCAAGGCGAGCCTGATCTGGAAGCCGCAAAATACCGTCGCCGTCGATGATGAAGCGGGCGAGAAAGTTTTGCGCCTCGTCGGTCTCCTCGAAGACAATGACGACGTACAGAACGTCTACGCCAATTTCGAGGTTTCCGACGCGCTGGTGGCGAAGCTCGGCGGCTGAGCGCGGCCCTCTAAGCCCCGGATTTCGACGTCGCCTTGGCGCCCGCCTTGGACGATGGTTTGGCGCTCGCCTTCGCCGGCCCTCGCGCGACGTCGGCGCTAGCGCCGTCGAAGCGCTCGTGCGGCGCCGCCGGTTCAAGCGAGAGCGCGGCCGTGCGGATGATCGCGGCGCCGATCTCGTTGATGGTCTGCCGCAGAACGGCGTTCTCCTCGCGCTCGGTCGCGCGCGGCGCGGACTTCGCGCCCGGCGCGGCGCAGCGCGTCAAGCTCGTGGGCGAGACTTTCGGCCCGGGCGCGCTCCGCATCGAGGTCTTTGCGGGTGGTTGCTTCCTCCGCGGCGATCCGCGCGATTTTTTCAATGAGGCGGCGTTCGGCGGCGCGCGAGCTTTCAATCTGGCGATCGCGGCGGCGCAGCAGTTCGGCCTCGCGCCGTTCGGCCGCTTGCAAAGCCGCCTCGTTCTCGGCCAGCCGCGCCGCCGCCGCCCGCATGGCGGCGAGATCGGGCTCATGTTCGAGCCGCAGCGAATCCAGCGCTTCGGCGTGTCCTGCGATTTCTTTGCGGGCCGCCGCCAGTTGTGCCTCTTGTATCGCCAATAGCGCCTCAAAATCGGCCAAAGCCGCGCTTTGCCGCGTCACCTGCGCCTGCGATCGCGCCAAATTGGCGCGCAACTGCGCAAGATCGGCCTCCTTGCGCTCAATGAGGCCGCTGTCGCTGTAAATCACCGAATGGGCGACGGCGAGCTGCGCCGCGGCGTCGGCGGCGGCGTGGCGGGCGCCCGCGAGTTCGGCGCCCTGTTCGGTGTGGCGCGTCGTCAGCGCCGCGTGTTTTTCTTCCATCGCCGCGAGCAGGGTCGCCCTGCGGCCGAGTTCAGCCATGTCGGCGACGCGGATGGCCTTGAGACTTTCCGCCTTCTGCTCGAATTTACGCCGATCGACAGCGAATTCCGCCCGCAGAAGATCGCGTTCGGCGGCGATTTCTCGGCTGGAAAGCGGCAGCAGCATTTCGAGACGCCGCGTCGAGAGCCGCAGCGCGCGCCGCCAAAACGCCGGCGCGATCGCCAGAGCGAGCAGCCCTGCGAGCAAAAACCCAAGCGCGAATATCATCGCCTGTTCGATCAAAGCAGCACGTCCAGCCCGAAGTTATGCAAACAAAAACGATACGCCCAACAATTTAATATATGAAATCACGGCCAGAGATAAATCTGACGCTGAAACCCAGCTTTAATATGGCTCCCGCCGGGGCGCGCTGAACGAGGCGATCGTCGCGCCCGCGTCGCTCGCCTCGCCCTCTTCGGAGCTTTCGCCGCGCCTGTGACGGACTCGGCGTCCGCGAACCTGTCGCCGCGGCGTCCGCCGCATATGCGGAGAGCAGGATCAATGCCGCCGCACGCTTTCGGAGTCATCTTTTCGCTTGCAAGACTCGCGCGGGGCATGCGCTCAGCTCGGGGTTCAAATCGAGTTGTCCGGCTTTCGTCTTTTTCCTTCTTTCGTCTTGCGCGGGCCGGGTTAGTTTGAGGCGGATCGAGCGCGATCCAAGCCGTTTCGCTGGTATGTAAAATGCTTGGCAGGGCGGGGAGCGGTCGGATCCGGATTTGTACGTCCAGAGGAGCTTCAGATATTGGGAGACGGGCGCTGCTTCGACGAAATGACGCTGGCGGGGGGCGACGTCCGCACCGTGTATGGCAAGATCGCGCAATGGCTCAAGGCGACTCCTACTGAACATCTCGCCTCCCGGCGCGCCCAGGCCGAGCTGCTGTTTCGCCGCATGGGCATCACCTTTGCCGTCTATGGCGAAAAGGACGCGGGCGAACGGCTGATTCCGTTCGACATCATTCCACGCGTCATCCTGCGCTCGGAATGGTTGAAGCTTGAGGCCGGGCTGCTGCAGCGCGTCAAGGCGTTGAACTGTTTCCTCGCCGATGTTTACGGCGCGCAGGAAATCATCAAGGCCGGAAAAATCCCGGCCGACCTCGTTTTGAAGAATTCCGAATTCCGGCCGGAGATGGTCGGCCGGCCCGTGCCTCACAATATTTACGTCCAGATCGCCGGCATCGACGTCGTCCGCACCAGCGAAGATGATTTCTATGTGCTCGAAGACAATGTCCGCACGCCCTCCGGCGTCTCCTATATGCTGGAGAACCGCGAGGTGATGATGCGGCTGATGCCAGATCTCTTCGCCGAGCATCGCGTCGCCCCGGTCGAGAATTACCCGGACGCGCTGCTCGCGGCGCTGCGTTCGGTCGCGCCGATTGGGGCGAGCGAGCCATCGACCATCGCGCTGTTGACGCCGGGCCAATTCAACTCGGCCTATTACGAACACTCCTTCCTCGCCGACAAGCTCGGCGTCGAGCTTGTCGAAGGCCGCGATCTCTTCGTCGAAAACGACAAGCTCTATATGCGCACGACGCAGGGGCCAAATCAGATCGACGTGCTCTACCGCCGCATCGACGACAATTTCCTCGATCCGGAGGTCTTCAATCCGGATTCGGTGCTCGGCGTCGCCGGCCTGATGCGCGCCTATCACGCCGGCAACGTCACCCTCGCCAATGCGGTCGGCACCGGCGTCGCCGACGACAAGGCGATCTACACCTACATGCCCGAGATCGTCGAATTCTACCTTGGCGAAAAGGCGATGCTGAAGAACGTGCCGACCTGGCGCTGCCGCGAGCCCGAAGCGCTGCGCCACGTGCTGGCCAATCTCGGCGATCTCGTCGTCAAGGAGGTCAACGGATCCGGCGGCTATGGCATGCTGGTCGGCCCGCGCGCGACCAAGGCGCAGATCGACGCCTTCGCCATCAAGCTCGCCAAGGATCCGGATAATTTCATCGCCCAGCCGACGCTCGCGCTGTCGACCACGCCGACCTTTTTCGATACCGGCATCGCGCCGCGCCATGTCGATCTGCGCCCGTTCGTCCTCACCGGAACCAACGGCGTCCGCGTCGTGCCGGGCGGCCTCACGCGGGTCGCGTTGATCGAGAATTCGCTGGTCGTCAACTCCAGCCAGGGCGGCGGCACCAAGGACACCTGGATCGTCGATGATTCGACGTTCGACTTCGCGCCGCCTTTCCAGAGCCAGAGCCAAACCCAGAGCCAGCTGTCTTGACGCTTCGCGCGGGCGGCGCTTCGATGCCGCCCCTGCCGCGTCGACAGACTTGTTTGCGATCTTCCGCCGGCCCGCAAAGAGCCTTCGTTGCCTGGACCCGAGTTGAACCCGTCAGAGGATTATAAGCAGGCGATGCTCTCCCGCACAGCTGATCATCTCTACTGGCTTGCGCGCTATGTCGAGCGCGCCGATTTCCTCGCCCGCATCGTCGAGGCGACGCAGCGTCTCGCCACCCTGCCGACCAATTATTCCGGCACCGGCACGGAGTGGGAGAGCGCGCTCGAATCCTCCGGCGCCGCCGCCGGCTTCCGCGAGACGCGCGGCGCCGCCGAAGAGCAGAGCGTCGTCGAATATCTCACTTTCGCGGCGGATAATCCGTCGTCGATCCGCAATTGCATCGAACTCGCGCGCACCAACGCGCGGGCGGTGCGCACCGCGCTCACCGTCGAGATGTGGGACGCCATCAACGGCGCCTGGATCGAGCTGAAGCGGTTCGAGGCCAGCAACACGTCGCGCGGCTATTACGACCGGCGCGAGCTGTCGCGATTCCTCGACTTCGTCAAGAAAACCTCGCTCGACTACGACGGCTCGGCCTATCGCACCATGCTGCGCAACGACGCCTTCTGGTTTTCGCGGCTCGGCCTTTTCATCGAGCGGGCGGACAACACGGCGCGCATCCTCGACGTCAAATATCACGTGCTGCTGCCGGAGAATGAATCGGTCGGCGGCTCGCTCGACTATTTCCAATGGACGGCGATCCTGCGCGCCGTCTCGGCGCTGACTGCCTACCATTGGGTCTACCGCGACAATGTGAAACCCTGGCTGATCGCGGATTTGCTGATCCTGAAGCTCGAAATGCCGCGCTCGCTGATCGCCTGCTACGACAATATCGTGCATTTCCTCGACGCCATCGCCAAGGCCTATGGCCGCACCGGCGCGGCGCAAAAACAGGCCCACGCCGTGATGCAGCGGCTCGAGAACGCGACCACCAACGAGATTTTCAAGATCGGCCTGCACGAGTTCATCACCGCCTTCGTGCAGGACAATGACCGCCTCGGCGCTCTGATCTCCGAGCAGTATCTGCAATATTAGCAGGCGCCCCGCCAAGCCCTCATGGTGACGAGACCCGAAGCGCCACCTCGAACTACGAGGGCGCCTTCGAGGCCTGACTGCGCCCTTCGAGACCCGCCGGCTCTTGAATCCTTCGGGGATCCCTTACCGCTTCGCATCATAGCAATCTGCCCGCGGCCGAGGCAGCCGCTGGCGTTCGCCATCACCCACCCCGTTGGCAGTCGGCCTCGGCTTGGCAGGACGGTCCGGCGTATTTGCGCTCCGACGCACGCCGGAGTTGCTGATCGGCCTCGATCACGCCCTGTGCAATCGTGCGCCACACAATTCTTTGTGTTTACCGACGCTATTGCAGAGGAAGCGCCCGGCGCCCCGGCAAATAGCGTCATCGATTTGGGTATGGCCCTTGCCTTGGTGGCGCCGCTTCGCCGACGAGGGCGAGCCACTATGCTTAGTATGCGAGGAACAGATGATCCGACCAACGCCCGTCTCTCAGTCACTCTTCAACACTTGGTTCGCTTTCGCCGCACTCTCGCTTTCTGCTCTCGCGCTCGCCGGACCGGCCCGCGCCTTCAACTACGTCGCCGACGCGAACGGCACCTGGTGGGGCATCCAGGACGCTGATCTGCCGGTCGTCGACACTGGAAGCATCCGCGCCACGCAGGTCAGTCCGGGTCAGGCGGGGGGCTTCAGCACATCGATCAACGGCTTCGGTGGAATCAAGGTTCTCGTGCCGACGGAACAAGGTACGCGCTTCGAACCTTCGGACCATGAGACGGGCTTCGAACCTCAAATGCGCTTCAATGGTGAAATGATGCGCGGCTTCGGCTTGAAGTTCGATGGCGTCAATCGCTTCACGACGACTAAGTCGGTTGATCTTGGCGGCGTCAGGATTTCCCGCTCCGTGTTCATCAACAGCAGTGCGAACTGGGGCCGTTGGCTCGACAGCTTCACCAACACGACGAAGTCGCCGCTGACGATTAAAGTCGCATTCGGCGGGCAGTCGGGCATGGGCGCGTCGGGGACGAGGTTCAGCGCGATCGTCAATACGTCGAGCGGCGACGCGCTCGTCACGCCGGCCGACGCATGGGTGGAAGTCGCGACGCCGGTCCCGGACACGGGCTCGGTCGGCGGGCCGCAGGTGACCGTCATCGGCACGCCGAGCACGTCCACGAGGCATTTCCCGGGAGCAATGACCTTTGCCGGGAATTGGCTGGTCGACAGCTTTGACACGCCGCTCTCGTATGTCGGCCATGACGGGAATTTCCAGGCCTATGTCAACACCATGACGATCGAGCCGGGCGCCACCCGGTCGTTGTTGCATTTCGTGGTGCTGGGCACAACGGTCAGCGCTACGACGTCGGCGGCCGTGCGCGCATCGGTCGAGGCCACTGCGAGCAGCCTCGCCGCGGCGCCAGTGATCGGCGACCTGTCGCTTGGAGAGATTTGCTCGATCGACAATTTCGATGTCGCCGCGCTGAAGGCTCGCGGCTTCAACTACGACGCGTGTGCCTTGAGCGGCAAGAAGGCGCTCGAAGTTGCGCAAGCGCCGGCGCCGACGGAATACAAACCCCAACCCAACGTGAGGTACGACGTGGTCGGCAAGACCATCGCAGAGCTGCGCGCCGACATGATGTCGGGCGTCACCACCTCGGAGGAAATCACGCGGGCGTATCTCGACCGGATCCAGGTCTACGACGTCGGCCAATTCGGCTTCCACGCGTATGAGATCGTCGCGAGCAACGCGATTGAGCAGGCGCGCGCCGCCGACGCCGCCCGCAGGAGGGGCGCGAGGGGGGCGCTGCTCGGCATCCCGATCACCGTCAAGAACCTGTACGACACGTTCGACATGGCGACCACGAACGGCAGCATGACCTTCGCGGGGTTCCATCCCGCGCACGACGCCTTCCAGATCGCGAGGCTTCGCGCGGCGGGCGCCGTCATCATAGGCAAGGCCGCCCTCGAGGAATACGCAACGAGCGGCAACTACTCGAATGACGCGTGGGGACAGGTCTGGAACGTGTTCCTGCTGTCGAAGTCGTCGATCGCGTCGAGCGGCGGCCCGGCCAGCGCATTGGCGGCGAGCCTCGCGGCGGGCGCGATGGGATCGCAGACCGGCGACTCGCTCTACGGCCCCTCGAGCGCTGCGAGCCTCGTGTCGCTGCGCGGCACCGATGGCCTTGAGAGCGGAACCGGCGTCATGCCGCTGTCGTACCTCACGGACTTCGGCGGCGTGATCGCGCGCTCGGTGCCGGATCTGGCCGACATCCTCAATGTCGTCGTCGCGACCGATCCCGCCGATCCGGAAACTTCGGCGCCCGGCCGGCATACGCCGACCGACTGGCGCTCCGTGCTGCGTCCCGACGCGCTGAAGGGCAAACGGATAGGCTACATCGCATCGACATGGGTCGACCCGTTCGGCACGACCAACACCACGGACGCAGAAATGGCCGCGCTCAAGTATTTCACGGCCGCCGGCGCGACGATCGTGCCGATGGGCGTGACGGTCGGCGGCGTCGACACGCCGCCGGCGCCGCCTTCGCCGCCCGGCGACATCGTGTCGGAGGGCTGGTGGAAGTACATCGCCAGCCACCCCGAACTGGCGGCGCAGGGGTTCGCGATCCGAACGCCCGTCGACGTGAACTGCTCGCAAAAGAAAGTCGCGTACGTCCGGGCCGCCGCAAGCACTTGCTCGGCGACGCCCTCGGCGCCTTTGACGGACGACCAGGTCCAGGCCTGGCGCAACTATCGACGCGGCCGTCAGGCGACGGCGAAGACGTGGATGGATACCGCCGGCGCCGACGGAAAGGGCGTCGACGCCGTCGTCTATCCGGGCCTTCTCAGCGACATCAGCCTCAACGACGGCGGCGGCAGCCTCGCGAGCTTCGGCCGCAGGGACACGCCTTCGGCCTCGAACGGCATCCCGACCGTCATCTTCCCGGTGGGCTTCAACAACAACGGACAGCCGATCAACATCCAGTTGTTGGGGCGGGCCTGGGACGACGACAAGCTCGTGGGGATGGCGTACGCCTTCGAGCTGATCGCGAACGCGGCCGGACATGGTCACGTCGAGGCGAAGACCGCGCCGCCGCTGACGCCGAGCCGCGATCAGCGCGCCTTCGGAGGCTTCCCCTTCGAGTAGTCTTTGCGCCATAGACTGCGAGCGGCTTCAGGATGACCTGGAGCCGTTGTCGGCCTGCTGCGTACGACAATATCGCGCATTTCCTCGACGCCATCGCCAAGGCTTATGGCCGCGCCGGCCCGGCGCAAAAACAGGCCCACGCCGTCATGCAGCGGCTGGAGAACGCGACCACCAACGAAATTTTCAAGATCGGCCTGCACGAATTCATCACCGCCTTCGTGCAGGACAATGACCGCCTCGGCGCTCTGATCTCCGAGCAGTATCTGCAGTATTAGCGGGCAAAGCCCAGGCTCGCACGGGTGAGCGATTTCAGCTCCGACCCAACCCCGTCGTGAGAGCCGCCCATCGCGC
This sequence comes from uncultured Alphaproteobacteria bacterium, assembly GCA_963715715.1. Lineage (GTDB taxonomy): Bacteria > Pseudomonadota > Alphaproteobacteria > Rhizobiales > Beijerinckiaceae > Methylocapsa. Next base: position 3,678,342 of record OY970269.1, read on the forward strand.
GATTCCAGGAGCGGCCATTCCAAGCCGCTCGGCAGCGGACGGCAACTTTATCTTCGACGACGCACTAAGCGTCAGTCGTCGTCTTCATCCGTCGGACCATCTTCATCCTCGACGTCCATTATACTCAAAAGGCCTCCCGCGTCGCTGACCGTTCCGGGAGCCCTGCGCTCTTCGGGTTTGGGCGTCGGTAGTTCAGCGGCAGTGAAGCACGGGCCGGCTACGACCTTGTCGAGTATTTTTTCCAGTTCCGGCTCCATTGCTAGCGTTGATTCGAGGACCCACAGCAGCTCCAGAAACTCGTCGCTCATCCGCGCCGTCCATCGTTCGGGCCGGATGTTGTCAAGGGGCGAGGATTTCTTGCCCGCCCGCTTCTTCATCCGGTAGCCGAGCCACGACTGCACGACCTTGAGGCCCGAAATCTCAAAATCCCAAACCTCACGCGCCACTGGGCCGAAACGGCCATCCCCCACAGCGATTTCCTGCTTGGCGGCGTCGTACCCGTGTTCGGTGGGATAGTACGCCGGGTTAGTAGAAATACCCCTGATCGTTGTCGCCTTGCCCTGCGGCACATCTTCACCACGGTCCTCTCCCTGAAAGCGTTCGGCATAGGTGTGTAGCCAGATCAACCTGCGGCCGAGTTTAGCGCCCTCGGTAAAGATCTTACCGTCCTTCGTCAGGGGAACGCGGGGACCGGGCGTCTCAAGCTCGTTCCAGAAACGGCGGGTATAGGACTGGCCACCGAGGACGGCGTAGACATAAGCCGCAAGGTCCTCTGTCGAGGGGATGGCGCCGTATTCCTTGCCGAGCGCATCTAGCAGGCCGCCGGTGACGTTCGGTTCGGTTCCGGGGGCGTCCCGGTAGAGGGGGATAACGTCCTTACCGCCGAAAGAGCCTCGGAAGTAATGCTGATCCGGGATATGAGGAGTTACTGTGCAGATCGCTCCGTGACCACACACCAGCGAGTCGGGGCAAACGAGGAAAGTCTGTTGCTCGCCAGCAATCCGCCCCAACACAGGACGAATGAAGTCACCGAGGCGCGAATCATATAGGGCATAGTGTCTGTCAAATGAACGGTAGCCGAAGCGAACCGCCTTTGGCTGCTCACTGGCGTTCGCTAGAGCTCCAATCGAAGGTTCGCCGTATCCAGCAAGGCCAGATTGTCTTACGGTATAATTGATCTTTCTATCTCTTGAAGTCTTGAACAGCGCGGGCCGATCCGATGCCTTGGAAATCCTCAGTTTTTGCCATCTACCGCTCAAGACCGCTTCGGTCTCTCCGATTGGCCAGCTACGATAAAATACGGCCCCTGCGGTATGGTACGGGAAAAGATCGACGATCTTCGGCCAGTCAAAAAATGCTCCCTTTCCAATTGGCATAAATGGAGCTTGCCACTCACTTGCGCATTCTCGCCAGTCAAGGTCTTGAAGAGTCGAGATTGCTTCTAGTTTCCCTAGCTTTTCCTCTCGGGTCTCGCCTTCAATCTTGGCATAGCGCACCTTCGCGGGCTTCTCCGGCTCCTGCTTAGAACCACGAATGCCCAAAGCAATGGCGACAGGAATCTGTATGGCGAAAACATTCGGCGTCTTTCGAGCGCCGAGATTATCCCCTCCAAGGTCAATAATCCAAAGTGCGTCGAAACTTCGACGCATCACTTCGCGGACGCCAACGAAGCCAGGTCCTACAAGGTAGCTGGAAGCGGTAATGAACGTAATGATACCTCCGCAATTTTGCCGCTCGAACATCCGCCAAAGCGCCCAGCGCCAAAAATAGACGTAGTCATTGAAAATGACTTGTAGGTTTAGACCCTTTCCCGCGTCTCGCGCGGGTCTAAGAAAGTCCTCAAAGATCGCGCGCTCCCCTTGTTGGTCCTGCTTGGCTCCTCCTACAACTTGGTCACCAAACCGAACCCAACCGCCTTTGTTTGGTTTCGACCCATCCTGTGCTCGCCTTTCTCGGTCATAGGGCGGGTTGCCAAGACACACGAGGATGTCGCCGCCCTGCTTCACCTTCCGCGCGGCTTCGTGTTCCTGCGTCAACGCCCTATGGGTGAGGTCAAGACCGCCGGGCGGCGCGGAGTTTGGGCTTTCCAACGTGTCGGCCAGGTAGATGTTCAGCGGCCTGCCCAGCTTCTCCTCGGGCTCGCCGGCCGCCTTCGAGTCGTTGATCGCGCCTTCCAGCGCCTGCGTCAGCCGGAGATGGGCAACAGCATAGGGACCAACCAACACCTCGAACCCGTACATGTTCTCGGCCATCTGCTTCGCGCGCGCAGGCACCGCAGGTTTGCCCGAACGTTTGGCAACTTTTTCGAGCCCGTTCTTGATCGCCGCCACCGGATACGTGCCCGTGCCCACTGCAGGATCGAGAAACACCACCCCATCGTCGGCGAAGCCGAGCTTCTTGCCGAAGCGCTTTTCCAGGATTTCGCTGGCAAGTCGGACCTGAAACTCCACCACTTCGCGCGGGGTGTAATAGACCCCGTAATCCTTGCGAAGCTTGGGATCATAGGCTGCAAGAAAGTCCTCGTAGAAATAGAGCCAGAGGTCGGGTTTCGATTTCAGGAAATCGTGCGGGTCCAGCGCTTCGAGCGAGCGTTGCAGCATCTCGAAACCGACCGACAACTCTTTGCGGGCTTCGGCCTGTCCGAGAAGTTCGAGCGTGCGAGCCAGAAGGCCATTATTCTTGTCGAGCGTCTTGGCGGCGTCCGCGGGATCCAGTTTGGCCGCGCCTGAAAGGCGGGCGAGGAGCATGGCATAGGTCACCGTCTGGGCGTAGGCGTCCGCGAACTTCGCGTTGTCGGAGTCGGGGAAGAAGAACTGCCGCCATTCGTTGGCAAGAAGTGAGACTGCGGAACCGGGTTGACCAAGCGCGTTTTCAACCTCCGACCGCAGGAAGCGGCTTAGGGGGGCGAGGTAATTGGCAAGGCCGGCAGGGTTATGCGGGACGCTTGGTTGCCAGCCGAGGAAGTCGCGAAACAGCCGTTCCAGCCCCTCGGCGTCAGCCTTGGTCGTGGCGGCGCTGCCCTTGTCGGTCGGATCATCGTGAAGGCGAACGATGGGCTGGCCGTCTGGACGCTCGCCCCCTCGATAGAGAGCCCACTCCCTCCCATCGGTATAGATCAGGTTGGGGAGGCCCTTAAGCTTTTCCCATTGCTTCTTGTTGTGCTCGCCTTTCAGCCTCGGCGCATCAGCCCCGAGGCCGGGAGCTTTTAACTCGATGTAGCCGCAGATTAATCCGCCGACATAGACGGCAATATCGGGCCGCACCTTGTGGTCGGAAAGAGGCGTCTCCGTGCGAGTGGCGATGGTCAGCCCATAGTCGGCGCCCGCAAATTTCAGAAGATCGGCGACAACTGGCTTCAATTGATCTTCAGGAGACGCGGCGCCAGGAAGCGAGAATTTGGCTTTCAGGGCGTCGGCAAATTGACGAAGAAATTTCAGGTCCATCGCGACTCCAGATCCGCTGTCAAGCGAGTCTCATCTGGATCGCACACAGATGCAAGGCTGTAGCTGTTTCGCCTCGCTTAGGCGCTCTCCCGCGCACGAGACTTGCGCCGGCGGACTGAAAGGTCTATATCAGCGTCATTCAATCTTCTCATAGCGCTTGTCTGATCGGACGATCGCCGTATTGAGAGTGGGCCCGTCCGGACCCGCTCTTTTTTATTGCCGATCGGCCGGGGCGTTCCGCCGGCCGCAAAACGCCTTGGCTGAAAAGGTTTGGATCGCAGCGCGAAATCGATGGAAAAGCCGCTGGAACCGCTGGAAAAAAAGCTGGAATCGCTGGAAAATCCGCTGGATTTGCTGGACGAGCCGCGCTTCGTCGCCGAGACGGGGGTCGCCGCGCGAATCGGCCATGTCGCCGCGCCGGTGCTGGCCGATCTCGGCTACCGTCTGGTGCGCGTCAAGCTGTCGGCGCAGGACGGCATGACCGTGCAGATCATGGCGGAGCGTCCCGACGGCGCGATGACGGTGGCTGATTGCGAGGCGGTCAGCGCCGCGCTTTCGCCGGTTCTCGACGTCGAAAACGTCGTGCATCAGGCCTACCGTCTTGAAATATCTTCGCCCGGCATCGACCGGCCGCTGGTGCGCGCCTCCGACATCCGCCGCGCTGAGGGGCAGGAGGCGCGCATCGAACTGCGCGCCGGGCTCGACGGCCGCAAGCGATTTCGCGGGCTGATCGGCGCCTTCGAGGGCGAGGGGACCGCGGCGTCGGTGAGATTTTTGCGCGGCGACGCCAAGCCGGACGAGGTCGCCGAAGTCAGCCTGCCGCTGCGCGATATCGCCGAGGCCAAGCTGGTCCTGACCGAAGCGCTGATCCGCGAGTCGCTGCGCGCGGCCAAGGCGGCGCTGGGCGAGATAGAAGGTCAAGCAGACGAAGAGGCGGAGCCCAGCGAGGCCGCCGGCGCGGCGCAGCCGCAGCGCGGACCCGGCCGTTTCGCCGCCCGTAACGCCAAGGCGCGGCCACTTGTTCCGGCCGGCGTCGCATCGAAATTCAAACAGGCCAAATCGGGCCGGCCGCAGACGGGCGCGACGCGCCCGTCGCGCCCCATGCCGAAATAGGAGAAGCAAGATGGCCGTCAGCGCCAACAGGCTCGAACTTTTGCAGATCGCCGACGCCGTCGCGCGCGAGAAATCGATCGACCGGCAGATCGTCCTGACCTCGATGGAGGACGCCATGCAGAAGGCGGCGCGCTCCCGCTACGGCCAGGAAACCGAGGTGCGCGCGGAAATCAACCCGAAGACCGGCGAAATCCGCTTCTCGCGCCTGCTTCTGGTCGTCGACGAGATCGAGAACGACGCCACTCACATCACCCTCAATGAGGCGCGCAAGAAGAATCCGGCGGCGCAGGTCGGCGACTGGATCGCTGAAACGCTGCCGCCGTTCGATTTCGGCCGCATCGCCGCGCAGTCGGCGAAGCAGGTGATCGTCCAGAAGGTGCGCGAAGCCGAGCGCGACCGGCAGTATCAGGAATACAAGGACCGCATCGGCGACATCGTCAACGGCGTCGTCAAGCGGGTCGAATATGGCAATGTGATCATCGATCTCGGCCGCGGCGAGGCGACCATCCGGCGCGACGAGATGATCCCGCGCGAGATGTTTCGCCCCGGCGACCGCGTCCGCGCCTATGTCTATGACGTGCGGCGCGAACAGCGTGGCCCGCAGATCTTCCTGTCGCGCACGCATCCGCAGTTCATGGCGAAGCTGTTCCAGCAGGAAGTGCCGGAGATCTACGATGATATCATCGAGGTGAAGTCGGTCGCGCGCGATCCCGGCTCGCGCGCCAAGATCGCGGTCATTTCGCGCGACGCCTCGATCGATCCCGTCGGCGCCTGCGTCGGCATGCGCGGCTCGCGCGTGCAGGCCGTCGTCAATGAGCTGCAGGGCGAGAAGATCGACATCATTCCCTGGTCGCCGGACGCCGCCACCTTCATCGTCAACGCGCTGCAGCCGGCCGAAGTCGTCAAGGTCGTGCTCGACGAGGATTCCGCGCGCATTGAAGTCGTCGTGCCCGATGACCAATTATCATTGGCGATCGGCCGGCGGGGGCAGAACGTGCGCCTCGCCTCCCAGCTAACCGGCTGGGACATCGACATCCTGACCGAGGCCGAGGAATCCGAGCGCCGGCAGAAGGAATTCGTCGAGCGCACCAATATTTTCATGAAGGCGCTGGACGTCGACGAGGTGGTCGGGCAATTGCTCGCCTCCGAGGGGTTCCGCTCCGTCGAAGAGCTGGCCTTCGTCGAGCCGGCCGAGGTCGCCGCGATCGAGGGGTTCGATGAGGACACGGCCGCCGAGATTCAGGCGCGCGCGCATGACTATCTCGCCGCCATCGAGGCCGAGCAGGATGCGCGGCGCATCGAACTTGGCGTTTCCGACGAATTGAAAGAGGTCGCCGGCGTCACCACGCCGATGCTGGTCAAATTCGGCGAAAATGACGTGAAGACCGTCGAGGATCTCGCCGGCTGCGCTACCGACGATCTGATCGGCTGGACCGAGCGCAAGGAGGGCGAAACGGTCAAGCACGCGGGCTATCTCGAAGGTTTCGAGCTGACCCGCGAGGAGGCGGAGACGATGATCATGACCGCGCGCGTGCATGCGGGCTGGATCGACGCCATCCCGCAGCCGGCGGTGGAGGACCCTCTGGATAATGAGATCCAGCATTAGCGCGGCGGGGAATGCGAGAGCCGATGCTGGCGATGGCCGAACCGGACGAGGCTGAGGCGGGACCAGAGCGGACCTGCATCGTCACGCGGACGAAGGGCGCTCCGGAGGATATGATCCGGTTCGTGCTCGGACCTGGCGAGGCGGTCACGCCCGATATCCGGCGGAAACTGCCGGGGCGCGGCGTTTGGATCACGGCAAAGGCTGCGCTTGTGGCCGAGGCGGTGAGGAAACACGCGTTCGCCCGCGGGTTCAAAAAGAAGGTGGTCGCGTCGGAAAATCTCGCGGCCGAGGTCGAAGCGCTGCTGACGACGGATTGCCTGCAGGCTCTCTCGATCGCAAATAAGGCGGGAGCCGTGACGGCGGGATTCGGCAAGGTGGAGGAAGCGATCGCAGGCGGCGTCGTCGCGGGACTTGTTCACGCCTCGGACGGCGGCGCGGATGGCGCGCGCAAGCTGGGGCAGAGTTTGCGACGCCGGTTCGGCGACTCGGAGGCAAGGCCGCGGATCGGTCTGTTCCGGTCGGATCAATTGGATTTGGCGTTGGGGCGGGCTAATGTGATACATGCAGCGCTGCTCTCGGGCGCGGCGAGCGAAGCGTTTCTTGCGCGTTGCCGCAGACTGGCCATGTATCGGGCGCCGGCGCAGGACGCGGTGGGGCCGGATCTTGCTTCCGGTTCGCAGGCGCCGGAAGGGGCGTGAAGGGATTTTGCCCGACGGTCTGAGCCTCAATCAGGCGAATGGCCGGCCGGTTCGCTCGTCGCATCCGCGCGGGCGGAAAGATTGCGCCCGAATGGATCGGAAGGGCTGTTGCCTTTCGGATTTTTCCTGCGTGGAAAGAAGGGAATAGCGACCATGAGCCGCCTCGCGGGCGATTATGGTCTCGGCCGGCTCAGCCGGTTCAATGGATTTTCGAATGGGCGCAAGCCCCGGGAACGCAAGACTGATGAATGAAACCAAGAATCCTGGCGACCATACGCTGAGCGTCTCTCCGACGAAGACGCTGTCGCTGAAGCGTCCGGTTGAGGCTGGCATCGTTCGCCAGAGCTTTTCGCATGGGCGCAGCAAAGCGGTCGTCGTCGAGAAGGTGAAGCGCCGCGCGCTCGGGGCCGAGCCGCACCCGGCGCGCGAAAGCGCGGCCCAGGAGCCGGCGCAGGCCGCGGTCGCGCCGCAGCCGCCGCGTCCGCAACAGAAACAGCCGGCGCGCCCGCAGGCGCCGCCGCCGCGCTCGTCGTCTGGCGTCATCTTGCGGACCCTGACAGAAGAGGAGCGCGAGGCGCGCTCGCGGGCACTGTCCGGCGCCCATGAACGCGAGGTCGAGGAGCGCAAGCGCGCCGAAATCGAGGGTAAGGCGCGCGAGGAGCGCGAGGCGCGCGAACGCGAAGAGCGCGCCGCGGCCGAAGCGCGCAAGCGCGAAGAGGATGCGCGTCGCCTGCTCGAGGCGGAATCGAAGCGCCGCTCCGAGCAGGAAGCCCGCCGCCGGCTCGCTGGCGGCGAGCCCGCGCCTGCGCTGGCCAATCCCGCGCCGCGCAAAGCGCCCGGCCTCGCCGCCGCCCCCGCGCCGGCGCTCGCGCCCACGGGCGCTGTCGCGCAGGCCGCTCCGGCGGGCCTCGCCGCAACCGCCCGTCCGGTCCCGGTCGAAGAGGAGGACGCCAAGCGGATCATCCGCCGTCCGGGCATGCCGACCAAAGTTATCGTCGCGCGCCCGGTCAAGGGCGCCGAGCAGAAGAGCCGCGGCCGCCTCACCGTCGCCAGCGCCACCGGCGAAGAGGATGAGCGCACCCGCTCGATCGCGGCCTTCCGCCGCCGCACGCAGCGGCTGAAAGGGCATGTCAGCGAGGTCAAGGAAAAGCTCGCGCGCGAGGTCGTGCTGCCGGAGACCATCTCGATCCAGGAGCTCGCCAACCGCATGTCGGAGCGCGCCGTCGACGTGATCAAGCTGATGATGAAGCAGGGCCAGATGGCGAAGATCACGGATGTGATCGACGCCGACACGGCCCAGCTCATCGCCGAGGAGCTTGGCCATACCGTCAAGCGCGTCGCCGAATCCGATGTCGAGGAAGGCCTGTTCGATGCGCCGGACGCCGACGGGCGTCAAATTCCCCGGCCGCCGGTCGTCACCATCATGGGCCACGTCGATCACGGCAAGACTTCGCTGCTCGACGCGATCCGCCACGCCAATGTCGTTTCGGGCGAAGCCGGCGGCATCACCCAGCATATCGGCGCCTATCAGATCGTCGCGTCCAATGGGCTGCCGGTCACCTTCATCGACACTCCCGGCCACGCCGCCTTCACGGCGATGCGCGCGCGCGGCGCCAAGGTGACCGACATCGTCGTTCTGGTGGTCGCAGCCGACGACGGCGTCATGCCGCAGACGGCGGAAGCCATCGCGCACGCCCGCGCCGCCCATGTGCCGATCATCGTGGCGATCAACAAGATCGACAAGCCCGACGCCAAGCCCGAGCGCGTGCGCAGCGAACTGCTGCAATATGAGGTGCAGGTCGAATCGCTCGGCGGCGAGACGCTTGAGGTCGAGGTTTCGGCGACGCAGAAGATCAATCTCGACAAGCTCACCGATCTTATCGCGCTGCAGGCGGAACTGCTGGACCTCAAGGCCAACCCCGATCGTCCGGCCGAGGGCACGGTGATAGAGGCGCGCCTCGACAAGGGCCGCGGTCCTGTCGCCACCGTGCTCGTGCAGCGCGGCACGCTGCGCGTTGGCGACCTCATCGTCGGCGGTTCGCAATGGGGCCGCGTGCGCGCCCTGCTTGACGACAAGGGCGAGACGCGCGACGAGGCCGGCCCGTCGATGCCGGTCGAGGTGCTCGGCTTTTCCGGATCGCCCGAGGCCGGCGACCGCGTCGCCGTGGTCGAGAACGAAGCGCGCGCCCGCGAGATCGCCGAATATCGCGACCGCCAGAAGCGCGAGCAGGCGGCGGCGCGGGGCAATCTGGCGCGCGGCTCGCTCGCCGATATGATGAGCCAGCTGAAGACGGCTGGGCGCAAGGAGTTTCCGCTCGTCATCAAGGGCGATGTGCAGGGCTCGGTCGAGGCGATCATTGCGACGCTCGAAAAGCTCAACACCGATGAAGTCGCCGCGCGCATCATTCACGCCGGCGTCGGCGGCATCACCGAGTCGGACGTGACGCTGGCGGAAGCCTCGGGCGCGGCGCTGATCGGCTTCAATGTGCGCGCCCATAAGGAAGGCCGCCAGCTCGCCGAACAGGCCGGGCTGGAAATCCGCTACTACAACATCATCTATAATCTCGTGGATGATGTGAAGGCGGCGATGTCCGGCCTTCTCGCCCCGACCCTGCGCGAGGAAATGCTCGGCAACGCCGAGATT